>JALOAP010000102.1 GCA_023228745.1 Dehalococcoidia bacterium
AGTGCGGCCCCCACCCGACACAAGAGTGCTCTCTTTGCAACGCCCTCTTCTGCGAGCGGCACGTCTCCGAGCGCATGTACCCGCTGCGCTACGGAACCGTCATCATCGACCGCCCCGTCAGTGTCTGCGCCTGGTGCTGGGAACGGCGGAAGGTCTGGCGTCGCTGAAGCGACTGGAGCCGCTGCGATGCTTCTGTCTCCGCTCTCCAGGGAACGACGTGCCACAATGAGCGCGTGCAGACCGAACAGTCGCGGGGGGAAAGCACGCCACCTGTCTCACTCGCAGGCATCGAAGCCGCGAGACGCGCCATCGCCTCCACGATCCGAGAAACACCCTGCTGGCCTTCCCTCACGCTCGGAACGCAGTTCGGAGTACCGGTCTTCCTGAAATGCGAACACATGCAACTCACCGGGTCCTTCAAGATCCGCGGTGCCGCCAACTTCGTTCGAAAGCTCGATCCGAAGGCCGCGAAGGCAGGGCTTGTCGCGGCGAGTGCCGGTAACCACGCACAGGGCATCGCCCTTGCAGGGCGAGCCGCCCATCTCGATGTCACCGTTGTCATGCCCGAGGGTGCGCCGCTCGCCAAGGTCACCGCCACGCGCGACTATGGCGCGCGCGTCATCCTCCACGGTCCCGCGCTCGAAGATGCCCGCCTCGAGGCACTTGCCATCGCACGACGCGAGGGCCGCATCTACGTGCCGCCCTTCGACGACGACGCCGTCATCGAGGGCCAGGGCACCGTCGCGCTCGAAATCCTCGATCAAGTCCCGGACGTCGAGGAGGTGCTCGTACCCGCCGGAGGCGGCGGCCTGCTTGCGGGTGTTGCGACAGCGATCAAGGCAGTCCGCCCCTCCGTCCGTGTCATTGGTGTCCAGGCAAGTGCCATGGATGGCATCCGCCGCTCGTTCCTCCACCAACGGCTGGAGCAGACGCCAGCCGGCCGCACCATCGCCGACGGTGTTGCTGTAGCCGGGCCTTCCGCCCGCACCTTCGCCCTCATCCAGCGCTACGTCGATGATGTGCTCGCCGTCGACGACGAGGCCATCGCCCACGCAATCGTCTTCCTCATCGAGAAGTCGAAGTTCATTGCCGAAGGGGCGGGTGCACTCGCAGTCGCCGCCCTCCAGTCCGGGGCGCACAAGCCTCGCGGAAAAACGGTCGCCGTGGTGTCGGGCGGAAATATCGATATCAACCTTCTCGGCTCGATCGTCCGCCGTGGCCTCGTCGATGCGGGCCGCTACCGTCACCTCACAGTCGAGGTTGCAGATGCCCCCGGCGAACTTGCACTCGTATCCACGGTTATCGCAGCAGCCGGCGGCAACATCATCGAGGTCGACCACAACCGCGAAGCCCCCGGCATGCCGGTCGGTCTCGCCGTGCTTGACCTGCTGCTCGAAGTAAACGGCCCCGCACACTTCGACGAGGTGATCCACGCTCTCCGCGATCGTGGCCTCCGGGGTGTCCCCGGTGGCGCCGCCCGCCTGGCGACCGACTCCGCCCGTCGCCGCCACGGCTCTTGAACCCGCAATGGATGCGCCGGCGATTACGCCCGCCGCATGCGGCCAGGAGGCGCAGTGGGGCGCGGCTGGTAACCCACCGTTCCCCGGGCCTAAGTCGCCCGGTCAGGCGTTTTGCGCCCGCTCCAGCAGCTTCACCAGCACGTCGTACGTGGCGTATGCATCGGCAAGCGCGCCGTGTTCGCCCATCCGCCCGATCCCGAGCCGGTCAGCGACGTGTCCGAGGTTGAACCGGTCGACGTCACCGGTCCCCTTGAGCAGTTTCCGCGCGATCGGTTGCACGTCGAGCGCCACCAGTGCGAACGGCCAGGGCCGCCCCGTCCGCCGAAACGACTCGACCAGGAAGGCCATGTCCTGCCCGATGCCCCAGCCAGCGACGACGCTCTCGCGCCCCAACTCCGCGAACCGATCCATTGCCACATCCAGGTCGATGGCATCCTTCCAGGCCTTCGCGCTATACCCCACGACCTTGAGTGCGCCCGGCACCGCGTTTCCAATGTGCTTCGGCCTGACACGCGCCCCCCACGCCTCCAGCTCCGGGATTCCCGGTGCGATGTCCGCGCGTACCCCGCCGACATCGAGGACTTCATGCTGCTGGACATTTGGCCCGCTCATCTCGAGGTCCATCACGAGGAACGACGAAAACGTACGGAGACCGTCGGGTTCTGCTGGTTCCGGGGTGAGTTGGCCGTCATCTTTGAGTCGCCGGAGTCCGGGCGCGAGCGCCGCGAAAAGGTCATCCATGCCCCGATTCTGCCCCAGCGCGCTCACACGCGCCGCATCTCCTTCGAGGCCACCAGTGTCAGCAGCGTGATTCCACTCGCCAGGGCCATCCACCAGAACACCACCGGAGGCGCGCCCCAGTGGTCGATCATGCGGCCCATGATCAGTGCAGTGAACGGCGTGAGGCCCCACATCATCGTTTGCAACGACATCACCTGGCCACGAAACTCCGGTTCGGCCTTGAGCTGCATGAGCGACGAGTTGAGCGCCGAATACACACTGTGGAACACCCCGGCCACTGCCAGTACACCCACCGCCAGCCACAGTTGTCCCATCAGCGAGAACACGCCGACCGACAGGCAGTACAGCAGGCAGCTCCACATCATCCCCGGGCCCAACCTGGCCCGGTTCGAAGTCACGGCGACGAAAATACCCCCGACGAGCGACCCGACGCCGACGGCCGCCGCTAGGAACCCATAGCCAAGCCCATCGGAGCCCAGCACGTCGCGCGCGAACACCGGCAAGAAGGTGACGTAGGGATAGACGACAATGCTCGGGAGCAGCCCCATGAACACGATGACCAGCATCCGGCGGTCCCGGATCACGTAGCGCAGGCCGCCGCCAATGCTCCGAAACATGCCTGCCGACGCGGTCCTGTCCGGGAGACTCGGGCGAAGCAACGCGGTGAGCAGCCCGGCAAGTACCAGGAATACAGCCTGTAGCTGAAAGGTCCCCTGGGTACCCACCACACCGATAAGCGTCCCCCCGATGGCCGGCCCGATGACGCGCATCGCGTTCCCGCCGAGGGCGTTCAGTGCCACCGCGTTCGTCAGGTCTTCGTCCCCGACTGAGTCGTAGACCAGCAGCATGCGGATCGGTGCCGCCAACGCCTCCACCATTCCCGCCGCCACGGCGGTGACGAACACCATCCAGAGCTCGATCCTCCCCGTCGTGATGAGCACGGCCAGGAGGGCTGCGATCGTCGCCGCTGTCCACTGATAGGCCATGAGTTGGCGGCGGCGTTCGAACCTGCTCCCCAGGTAGCCCCCCACCGGGGACACCAACACCATCGACGCCCCGCGGAGAAGTGCCACGATGCCCAGGCTCGTCGCGTTGCCCCCAAGGTCTTGGAGCACGAGCCACCCCATGCCGATCGTCTGCACCCACGATCCGATCTGCAGTGCCATCGTTCCGAAGAGCAGGACACGGAAGTCGCGATGCCGGAGCGCGGCGAATGGCCCGCCCGCGGCGACCATTCCGTCTCGCCGGGCGCCGCGAAGAGCTGGCAACGCGCGAGGTAACAAGCGATTAGCCTTCGAACGCGATTCGCGTTGATTCGACGCTACAGAACAACGTGCAAACAAACCAGCGTGAAAACCCGAATAGGACCTCCCCGCGGTCCACTCTTCTCCCGTTCGTTACCATGGAAGCCAACTGCCCCTTGGAGCCGCCCGTGTCCGACCCCACCTTCGCCTCTCTCGAGCTCTTCTCGGCCCGTTACGCGATCGACTCCACGGTGATGTCGTCGTTGCTCTCCGTCGCGCTCCAGCGCGGCGGGGATTTCGCCGAGCTCTTCTTCGAACACCGCACGAACAGCGCGATTAGCTGGGAGGACCAGCAGGTCAAGTCGGCCTCCCGCACGATGTCGCAGGGGCTCGGTGTCCGCGTGGTGAAAGGCGATGCCATCGGTTACGCCTACACCGAGTCGCTTGAGCTGGATGCGATGAAGCGTGCCGCCGAGACTGCCGCTCGCATTGGTACTGGTCGCGGCCAGCCGGGCCCCATCGATGCCACTCCCCAGCTCGCGGGCGTCACGTACTACTCCGCGGAAGACCCACTGAGCGATCTTCCCGCTGCGGCCAAGGTCGCCCTCCTGGAACGGACGGACCACGCCGCCCGCGGCTACGACCAGAGCATCACCCGGGTCGACTCCTCGATCCTCGACGAACTGAAGTACATCCTCATCGCTCGCAGTGACGGCCGAATTGTCGGCGACGTGCAGCCCCTCGTCCGGATGAACGTCAGTGCTCTCTCCGACCGCGATGGCAGCCGCCAGGTCGCCCGGACCGGTGGCGGTGGCCGTTTCGGAATCGACTACTTCGACCGCGTCTCCCCGGAGGAGTTGGCGCGCGACGCTGCCCGCCAGGCCGTCCTCCAGCAGGATGCCATCGAAGCCCCCGCCGGCACGCTCCCCGTGGTCCTTGCCGCCGGTGATAGCGGCGTTCTGCTCCACGAAGCGGTCGGTCACGGGCTCGAGGCCGACTTCAACCGCAAGGGCACCAGCAACTACACCAACCGCATCGGGCAGCCGGTGGCCAGCGAGCTCGTGACCGTTGTTGACGACGGCACGATTGCTGGCTCCCGGGGCTCGATCAACATCGATGACGAAGGCAACCCCACGGGACGAAACACGCTCATCGAGGGCGGCATCCTTCGCGGCTACCTCCAGGACGAGATCAGCTCTCGCCAGTTCGGCGTTGCCCCTTCCGGCTCTGGCCGCCGCGAAACGTTCAAGCACTACGTGATGCCGCGCATGACCAATACCTTCATGCTCCCCGGCGAAAGCAACCCGGAAGACATCCTTCGCAGCGTTGATCGCGGCATCTACTGCGTCTCCTACTCCGGCGGACAGGTGAACATTTCGAACGGCGACTTCGTTTTCAGCGTTACCGAGGCGTATATGATCGAAGGCGGCCGTATCACTGCTCCTGTCCGGAACGTCACCCTCATCGGAAACGGCCCGGATGCGCTTTCGAAGGTGACCATGGTGGGCAACGACTATCAGCTCTCCGACGGCCGCTGGATGTGCGGAAAGGACGGTCAATCCGTCCCTGTCGGTGTCGGGATGCCCACCGTCCTCGTCTCCGGTATCACCGTCGGAGGAACGAAAGTTGCGTAGTGCACCCGTAGAGGAAGCTCCTGCGGTCCCGCGAGAGGTCTGGAGGCGCCGCCTCGCCCTGACTGACGAAGAACTGCGTGAGTTTTGTCGTCGTTGGCGAATCGTCAGGCTGTCGATCTTCGGGTCCGCGCTGCGAGCTGATTTCGACAGCGAAAGTGACCTCGATCTGCTCGTGCAGTTCGCCGCCGAGGCGCGATGGCCGTGGGGAGGCCTAGGGGAGATATCCTGCGAGTTGGAGCGTCGCCTCGGGCGTCCCGTGGACGTCGTGACTCAGGCGTCGGTCGAACAAAGCCCCAACTACATTCGACGACGGAACATCCTGTCGAGCGCGCAGCCCGTCTATGAAGAGTGACGATGCATTACTCCTCGATATGTTGCTGGCTTCTCGAGAGGCCGTGGAATTCTGCACAGGGATGTCGCTCGGTCAGTTTGGAGAGGATCGGCGAACGCAGTTGGCGGTAATGCACTGTATCCAGATCATTGGAGCCGCACGGGTTGGGGAAGACTCGAGGAAGGAACTCACTACGATCCCCTGGGCTCAAATCGTCGGTTTGCGTCATCGATTAGTACACGACTATGGACACATCGACCTGGGCATACTCTGGGAGATTGTGCGCAAGGACCTGCCTGAACTCGTCGGAACGCTGGCCGTCGTCGTCCCCGGGGAGGAGGAACTCGAATGACCACCAATCTCGACCTCGCCCTGCGTGCCGTCGAACTCGCCCGGCGTGCTGGGGCCGAACAGTGCGACGCATTCCTCGTCGCCTACGACGAATCCAACGTCACCGTTCGGCTTGGGAAGACCGAGAAGCTCATCGAAGCCAGTTCCCGCCAACTTGGCCTGCGCGTCATCAACGGTGGGCGAACCGCTGTCTGCTCCAGTTCCGACCTCAGCGACGCCGCCCTCGAACGGCTCGCTCGCGAGACGGTGGAACTCGCGACCATCTCTGCGCCAGACGAACATGCCGGCCTTCCCGAACCCGCCCTGCTCGCTCGCGCGACCGTCGACGGCCTCCAGCTCTATGACGAACGTCTCGGCGCCCTCACGGTCGACGAAAAGCTCGGCATGACGACCGCCTGCGAACAGGCCGCGTTCGACGCCGACGGCCGCATCACCAATTCCGACGGTGCCACTCTCTCCACTCGGGCGGGAGAAATCTCACTCGCAAACTCCCTCGGCTTTGCCGCATCCTATCCACACACCCGCGTCTCGCTCGCCGTTGAGGTGATGGCCGACGATGCAGACGGCAAGAAGCGCAACGCCTACTGGTACAGTGCCGAGCGCAGCCTCCATCGCCTGCTTCCTCCCGAGGAGATTGGGCGTATCGCCGCCCGCCGGGCGGTTGGCCAAATCGGTGCCCGCAAGGTCCCCACCAGGCAGGTGCCCATCGTCTTCGAACCGATGATGGCCGGTCGGCTTCTCGGTGACCTCGCTTCGTGCGTCACCGGGAGCGCACTCTACCGCCAGGCCACGTTCCTCGCGGGCCGGACCGGTGAGCGGGTCGGTTCCGAACTCCTGACCGTCATCGACGACCCCTCCATCCCCGCCGCGTCTGGTTCCCGCCCGTTTGATGGCGAAGGCGTGACCGCCAGCCCCCGGCCGCTCTTCACCAACGGCGTGTTCGAAGGTTTCCTGTTCGACAGCTATTCCGCCCGACGCACGGGGAACCGCTCGACCGGCAGCGCCAATCGTGGTGTCGAATCGAGTCCGTCCCCCGGGCCCTCGAACCTCGTCCTCAAGGGCCCTCGAACCGTACCGGTTGAGTCCCTTCTCAAGGAGATTGGGGAGGGCCTGCTCGTCACGGAACTCATCGGCCACGGCTTCAACCCTACCTCTGGTGATTGGTCCCGCGGCGCCGCTGGTTACTGGATCGAAAACGGCGAGCTCGCCTACCCGGTCACCGAAGTCAACGTCTCCGGTACGCTCGAGGCGATGCTCGCCGGGGTGGACGCCGTGGGGGATGACCTCACCTGGTTCGGTGCGGTCGCGGCCCCCACGCTACGCATCCAGGGGATGACCCTTTCCGGCCTGTAACGCTAAATCCGCGGCGCCACTTCGCGCATGAAGGTCCGAAGCGTCCCTAGCAGCTCACTCACAGACCGCGCGCTGAGCGACAGCATCAGCTCGTCCAGCCCCGCTTCGCGGTAAGCGCGGATGTCTGCAGCCTGCTGCTCGGCTGTCCCTGTCAGGGGCCACTGTCCTCCGCCGGGCCGTGTTCGCCCGCCGGGCATATGCCGCATGCAAATCGGCCCCGGCTCCCGCCCGAACTCCTCGCACCGCTGCCGGTACGTCTTCACGCTGTCCGCCAGCTCGCCCGGCGAAAGGTTGATCGGGTGCCAGCCATCCCCAAGTTCCGCCGCCCGCCGGATACTTGGCACCCCGTTTCCCCCGACCCAGATCGGGATGGTCCCCCGCCGGTCGCGCGCTGCCTTCGGAAACATCCGCATGGAGCTGTACCGCTTGTATTCACCCTCGAACGACGATGTCTCCGTCTCCCACAGGTTCCGGTAGACCCGCAGGTACTCGTCCGTCCGCGCCCCCCGCTCTTCGAACGGGACGCTAAGCGCCTCGAACTCCTGCTCCAGCCAGCCGGCCCCAACGCCGACAACCAGCCGTCCATTGCTCAGGTAATCCACCGTGCTCAGGAACTTCGCCGCAAATACCGGGTCGCGGTACGGCACGATGAGCACGCTGGTCCCCAGCGTGATATGCGTCGTCTCCGCCGCGAGGAATGCAAGCACCGCAAGCGGCTCATCCATGAACTCGGGGATGTACGACGAGCCTTCCGGCACGATGATGTGGTCACTCACCCAGAGCGAGTCGTAGCCGAGGTCCTCAACTGCGCGTGCCACTGCACGCAGCGCCTCCGGTGTGGCGAATTGGTTGGCCTGTGGGATTGCGACTCCGTAACGCATTGATGGCTCCTTCCGTGGGGTATGGTGGGGCGACCTTCCCGAACTGTGGCCGAACGCGCAACCCTCCCGGCATATCTCCGCCGCCTTCCCGCGAAGGGATGACCCATTCGTCCCGCTCTGGCTACAATGTCTGTGGAGAGGTCGCATAGTGGCCTAGTGCGGGCGCCTGCTAAGCGCTTACCGGGGGAAACCTCGGTCGAGGGTTCGAATCCCTCCCTCTCCGCCACTCCCTTTGGCCATCAATCCGTCAACGTTGCGGCTATCGACTCCGCCATCCAGCGCCGGACACCGCGCACGGATTCCCAACATGTCTGCCATCCCCCAAAGCAAAGAGCCAAAAGCCGATAGCCGGAAGCCTTCGCGCTACTATCTCTGGACCGTCGGCTGTCAGATGAACAAGGCCGATAGCGAAAAGCTGGCCGCCGGCTTCACCCGCCTCGGGCTCCGCCCGGTCGATCGCATGGACCGGGCCGACATCGTCGTCCTGAACACGTGCAGTGTCCGCCAGCATGCCGAAGACCGCGCTTACTCGAAGCTCGGCCGGGTGCGCCAACTCAAGGAGACGCGGCCAGGCCTGAAAGTGGCCGTCATGGGATGCATGGTCGGCCTCAAGACCGACGAGCTCGAGCGCCGCTTCCCACAGGTCGACGTCTTCGCCCGTCCGCAGCAGTTCGAGCCAATCATCGAACTCATCGAGGGCCCGAGCGAAGACCTCGGCGGCGAGTTCTGGCCAAGCACTTACGCCATTCCCGACGGCCCCTGTGCCTTTGTCCCGGTCGTCCACGGCTGTAATAAATTCTGCACGTACTGCATCGTGCCCTATCGGCGTGGGCGCGAAAAAAGCCGGCCAATCGAAGAAATTGTCCGCGAAGTCGCCTACCTCAACGCGCAGGG
>JALOAP010000103.1 GCA_023228745.1 Dehalococcoidia bacterium
GTTCCACGACCTGGTCCACGGGCTAGAGCGGCTCAGGCTGCCCCGGCTGATGGTCGCCGTCGTCTCGCTGATGTACCGGTACCTCGCGGTGCTTACCGACGAAGCGACGCGAATGATGCGTGCACGGGCCGCACGTTCGGCGACGGTGGAAGGCGGCAAACGGCCTTCCACGATGTGGCGGGCAAAGGTGGTTGGGCACATGGTGGGCGCGCTGTTCATTCGTTCATACGAACGAAGTGAGCGGATCTACACCGCGATGCAGGCTCGCGGGTACAGTGGCCAGCTCCTGCACCACGGCGTGCGGCCCATGGCGCGAAGCGAACAGGTAGCATTGGGAGTCATCGCCGCCGCCCTTATCGCTTTTGAAGTCACCGCACACACCTGGATGCCGCACACATGACCATCGCCACAGGCCGCCCGACGACCGACCCGGCTGCGGGCCACGACACCGCCCTTGCGCCGTTGCTCGCCGTTACGGACCTGCATTTCGCCTACCCGGACGGCCACGTTGCCCTCGAGGGGGTCAGTCTCTCGATCGGGCGGAGCGAGAAGGTGGCACTGATCGGACCGAATGGGGCGGGGAAGAGCACGCTGATGCTCCACCTCAATGGCATCCACCTTGCGCAACGGGGGACGGTAGCGGTAGACGGCAGCCCGATCGATCGGAAGACGGTGGGCCGGGTTCGCGCCCAGGTGGGCCTGGTGTTCCAGGATCCCGATGACCAGCTCTTCAGCCCGACGGTCTATGACGATGTTGCGTTCGGTCCGCTGCACATGGGTGTGCCGGAAGGCGAGATCCCGGGGCGGGTGACGCGAGCGTTAGCCGCAGTGGGACTCGAAGGCTTCGAGAACCGGCTTCCGCATCACATGTCGCTGGGACAGCGGAAGCGGGCAGCCCTGGCGACCGTGCTTTCGATGGAACCAAGCGTGCTGGTACTCGATGAACCCTCCGCCGGGCTCGACCCGCGTGGCCGGCGGGAACTCATCAACCTGCTGCTGGACCTGCCGCAAACGATGATCGTGAGCACGCACGACATGCGGCTGGTGGCGGACATCTTCGAGCGGACGGTGATCATGGACGATGGGCGGATCGTCGCGGACGGGGCGACCGCCGAGATCCTGGCTGATAGGGAGTTGTTGGAGTCGCACGGGCTCGAACAGCCGTAGGGAGGGAAAACACCAACGCTGGTTTCGCAGAAGGGGTGCTGACCTCCGTATACTTGTCGTGGTGGACTCATCGATTCAGCAGGATTTCCAAACAGCCACGCGCGGTGCTGACCAGGCCGTCGATCTGTTCGGGGCGGCAATGGTGATTGCACGCCTGCGCGAGGGTGCACGCGACCCGAATGAGGTGGCGCGGGAACTTGACCTTCTTGCGGAGGATGTGCGGCGTCACGCTGGCGATGGGGCTGGGCCAGAGGAGTTAGCACAGGCGATCGATCACGAGCTCTTCGCCGTGCGCGGATTCCATGGCAACAGCGGGGATTACGCTGCGCCAGAGAACTCCTACCTCGACGTGGTTGTGGAGCGGCGGACTGGCATCCCGATCACGCTGTCGCTGGTGTACATGGAGGTAGCGCAGCGGGTGGGCCTACGGTGCGATCCGGTGGGCTACCCGTCGCACTTCATCGTGCGGTGTGGCGACCCGGAATCGCCGATTTACGTGGACCCGTTCAACCAGGGTGTGCGGCTGGACCGGGCGGAATTGCTCGCGCAACTCCACGGGCTGAATCTGAACGGCGCGCACCCCGAAAGCTTCCTGGCCGCAATCACGCGGCGACAAGTTTTGCAGCGGATGCTGAACAACCTGCACGCGGTGTTCCGGACCCGGCGGGACCTGGAACGGTGGCTGGCAGTGGTGGAGTTGCACCTTGTGCTGGAGCCCTGGAACGCACAACTGGTGGGAGAGCGTGGAATGCTGCACTACCGGCTGGGGAGACCATCGCAGGCGCTCAGCGACCTGGAGCGGTACGTCACCGCGAGCGAGCCTCGCACAGTGAGCTCTGGAGCGCTGCGGCTGCTGGATGAACTCCGGCTTCGCTATGGGGGAAACGAGGAAGAGTCATGACGGCCGAACCGACCGCCCGACCCGCGCCACGCGGCAAGCAAGCCCTCCAACGGTCCATCGCGTGGTACCTGCGCCAGCTCTCGAAAGTGATGAATGTCCTGAACGACGAGGAGCTGGAACGGCTCGTACCACTGCTCACTGAACGGCGATTCAAGCCGCGACAGGTGCTCTTCGCGGCCGGGGACCCGCCGGAGCGGGTGTACCTGCTGCTCAAGGGCCGGGTGAAGATTTACCAGGTGGCGGAGAACGGGAAGGAGATCATCCTTGACGTCGTGGGCAAAGGCGACGTCGTTGGCGATATGGCGATCGTGGAGGACGGCGAACGGATCGCCTGTGCGCAGGCAATCGATGAGACGGTTGCCGTCAGCATTTCGTGGGAGGATTTCGCGCACCTGCTGCAATCCTCGCCGCGGCTGGGCTTCGCCATGGCAGAACTCATGGCGCGGCGCCTGGTTGGGATGCAACGCACGTTCATGAACATCGTCTCGAAGCCTGTCTCAGCACGGTTGGCGGATACGCTGCTGAACCGGCAGGAGGATGGCGTGATTCTGCTTGGCCTGACGCACCAGGAACTCGCGCAGACCATTGGCACGAGCCGTGAGACGGTGACGGCACTCTTGAGCCGTTTTGCCGCGCTGGGCGCCATCGCGCCGACCGCGGACGGCTACAAAATTACGGACGAGGACCTCTTGGACGACATCGCGAACGGAGATGTGGCCGTTTCACCGCGCCACCCCGTGACACCAACACCGAGCGCATTCGCTGGCTAATGACCCTCACGGAGACAGAACGACGGCTGTTGGTTTCACCGCAAAAGCAACGCCCGGCAATCATCGCGCATAAGGCCGGGAACACAGCGGCGAAAGCGATCTCGGCGATCCAGGACGTGGCGGACTACCTGGAGGTGGACCTTTGGGTGCACGACGACCGCTTCGAGGCACGCCACGAAGCACGGGTCCTGCACCGGCTGCCCGTGCTGTTCGACAACGGGCGCTTCAGCCTGCCGCCGAAACGCCCCTTCGGACTGGCGGAGCTCCTTGCGCATACCGAGGGCCACATCGACATCTTCCTGGACCTCAAGAACGGGGGAGCACAGGCGGGACGCCTGGCCCGCCGGGCGATCGATGAGGCGGATTATCAGCACCGGCTGGTTGCGTCGTCGCAGCTCTGGTCGGTGCTGCGGGGCCTCCATGAGCTGGTGCCGGAAGTGGACCTTTTCTACTCAATGGGGGTTCGAGCACAGCTGGACCTCTTCCTCTCGGTTTCGCAGCGGGATACCAAGCCGCGCGGTGTTTCGTGCCGGCACACTTTGCTCACGAGGGAGATCATCGGGGAGTTGCACGATCGCGGCCTGCTGGTCGTTGCGTGGACGGTGGACGATGTCGACCGCGCGGAGGAGCTGGCAGAGATGGGTGTCGACGGCATCACGACCCATCGGGTGGTGGAGATACGGGGACGCCTCGAACGGACATGAAGCCGCTTTCGGTGTACGTCCACATCCCCTTCTGCACGATCAAGTGCGGATATTGCGACTTCAATGCATACGCGGGGATGCACGGGCTGATGCCGTCGTACCGGAATGCACTGGTCCGGGAGATCGCCGGCTGGGGAGACGTGCTGGGACGACGCGAGGTGGTCACCATCGGGTTCGGGGGTGGCACACCGGGCGAGATGCCCGCAGAACAGATCGGCGAGGTGGTCCGGGCAGTCCGGGAGAGTTCCGGGGCATTCACCGATGATGCAGAAGTGTCGCTTGAAGCGAACCCGGGGACGACCAGCTACCGGCACTTCGAGGGGTTGCGGGCAGCAGGAGTGACGCGGCTCTCGCTGGGCGCCCAGAGCTTCGACACGGACGAGCTTCGGTTCCTTGACCGCATTCACTCCGCGGAGGCGACAGAAGGGTCGTTGCAGCTTGCCCGGGAGGCGGGCTTCGAAAGCGTAAGCCTCGACCTGATATACGGCCTCCCGGGACAGGAGATGGCTACCTGGGAACGAAACCTGCGGCGCGCGATTGAGCTGGAGCCCGACCACATCTCGGCCTATGCGCTCACGGTCGAAGAGGGAACCCCGCTGGCCTTCCGCGTGGGCCGGGGCGAGGTAACGCCACTTGATGGCGACCTGGTAGCGGCGATGTACGACCGCGCCTCGGAGCTTCTCGAAGCGGCCGGGTTCCGGCAGTACGAACTTTCGAACTGGGCGAAGCCCGGGCACGAGTCGCGGCACAACCTGGCGTACTGGATTGACCGCGAGTACCTCGGCGTGGGTGCTGGCGCGCACGGGTACCTCGGCGGCGAACGGTACGAGAACATCGCTCACCCCCGCGCCTACATCGCGGCATTCGGCCCGGATGGTGGAGGCAGGCAGGAGGTCGGGGGCGGCGTGCGGCCCGCGGTCGCAGAACGCTACATCCCGGACCGAGCGACAGCGCTGTTCGACTGGCTGACGCTGGCGTTGCGTCGCATCGAAGGCTTCGCGCCGGAGCAGTTCGAGGCCCGGTTTGGGTTGGGAGTCGAGGACGCGGTTGGACCGGTGCTCGACGAATGCGAACGGGCCGGTCTGCTGGGGCGGGACGGCCGGGTGCGGCTTTCGCGCGCCGGGCGCCAGCTCCACAGCGAGATCGCGGTGCGAATCCTGGCGCACCTGCGCGAGCAGGTGGTGGCAGCGGACTAAACGCGACGGCAGCCGCGGTACGGGCTACGCTTTCGAGCGATATCGGCTTGGAGGCGAAGCATGTCGTTGCGGGGCAAGACGGCGATCGTGGGCGTGGCGGAGTTCAAACCGTCGCGATACACCGAAGGCGAGACAACGCTCGGGATGTTGGCGAAGGTGGCGAGCCAGGCGATCGCAGACGCGGGCCTGGAGCTGCGGGAGGTCGATGGCATGATCGTCGAGAGCTTCGCGGAGGCGCCCTTCATGGCGCCAGCGACGCTCATCGAGTACCTGGGGATGACGTGCCGCTTCTCCGAGGTGATCGACCTCGGCGGCGCCACGGGCGCAGGGATGATTTCTCGTGCAGCGGCGGCGATCAGTGCCGGGCTATGCGAAACGGTGGTGTGCACGACGGCGACGCGGCGCGAGAAGCGCTCGACTTCGGGCCCCAAGCGGACGGCGAGTTCGGGCTTCACCGGACGACTGGTCGACCGGACGCCCACCGCGGAGTTCGAAGTGCCGTACGGGGCGATTGGCGCGAACTACGGCTATGCAATGATCGCGCACCGCTACACGCACGAGTACCCGCTTTCGCCGGAGCAGCTCGCGAAGATTGCGGTCGCACAGCGGTATAACGCCTGCCATAACCCGGACGCACTGTTCTACGGCCAGCCGATCACCGTGGACGACGTGCTGAATTCGCCGATGATCGTGGAGCCGCTCCGGTTGCTCGAGATCGTGATGCCGGTCGCGGGTGCAGCGGCGGTGGTGGTCACGAAGGCGGAGAACGCTGCGCGGCTGCCACACCGCCCGGCGTATGTGCTGGCCGCTGGAGAACGGACAACCCACAAGACCATCACGTATGCGCCCAGCCTGACCGACACCGCCATCCGGGGCGCAGCGGACGACGCGTTCAAGATGGCCGGTGTGCGGCGCGAGGATATCGACGTCGCAAGCCTGTATGACTGCTACACGATCACGGTACTGCTCACGCTGGAGGACGCCGGGTTCGCGGAAAAGGGACGCGGCGGCGAGTTCGTGGATTCGCACAACCTGCAGTTCGACGGCGACTTTCCGCTCAACCCGCACGGCGGACAGCTCTCGTTCGGGCAGGCGGGTACGGCCGGAGGCATGTCACACGTAACGGAGGCCGCGCGGCAGATCATGGGGCGGGGAGAGGCGCGGCAGGTGCGCGAATGCGAATTCGCGTTCGTGAACGGGAACGGCGGGATTATGAGCGACCAGGTGTCGCTGGTGTTGGGGGCGAACCGATGACCGAGGCAACCACGCAACCGGCGGAGGCAACTCCGTACCTGAAACCGCTTCCTGAGCCGACGACGGCGAGCAAGCCCTATTGGGATGCGGCGCGCGAGCACCGGCTGCTGATCCAACGGTCGAAGAAGACCGGGGAGTACGTCTTCTACCCGCGGATCGTCTCACCCTTCGGCATCGACGATGAGCTGGAGTGGGTCGAGGTCTCAGGACGAGGGACGGTCTACACGTACACCGTGGCCCACCGGCCGACCGGACCGCAGTGGGCGAACGACGGGCCTTATGTCATCGCGATTATCGCCCTGGAAGAAGGGCCGCGCATGACCGCGAACGTGGTGGAGTGTGACCCGAAGGATGTGCACATCGGAATGCCGGTGGTCGCGACATATGACGACGTGACCCCGGAGGTGACGCTCGTGCAGTTCCGGCCAGCGTAGGTAAAGGCGCAGGAGACAGATCTCGCCATTCCCTTAAGCCCTCCCACCTGGCGTCGATATCCAGAACAACAAAGGGGGTTGGGGACCGATGGCGAACTGCTACCTCGTTGTTGACGATTCGGAGCCTGAAGGAGCGGCGATCGAGCGCCTGCTTCGGAAGGTCGACCCGGCGGCAGATGTCGTCCGGGCGAAGGGTGCGCGTGAGGCGCTGGAGGTCCTGGAGGCGACACGGACGGTGCCGTGGCTGACGTTCATCGAGGGGGAGCGGCAGCAGTGGCTCGAGAAGGCGCCAGTGGCGATGCTTTCGCGGGAGATGGACGGGCGTTCCGTGGTGACGAGCTACCGGCTGGGTGCTTGCGCAGTGCTCACAAAACCGGTGCGGCCGTACGAGCTGCGGGAGACCTTGCGGGACTTCGCCAAGAAGCCGGTGGTCATGGCCGCCGGCAGCGTGATGACACAAAGCGGCCCCGAGCGCGAACAGAACGCCGCGTAGTCAGGCTCCGGGGAAGCGTTCGCGGAGTGCCTGCCGGATCTCCGCTGCGCGGTCGACGGCCTCTTCGGGTGTGTCCTGGACACCAATCAGGTTGATGTGGCGAGCGCCTGCTTCGACATACGGAGCGATGTGGTCAGCCACCTCGGCGGCCGTGCCGAAGGGCGTGTAGCGCTCGAAGCGCTCGAAGGGGAGCCGGTACATCGCTTCCATGCTCTGTGCGACTACGCCGCGGGCAGCGTCACGGGTGGGTGCGACGCTTGTCCAGAACTGGATGCCCATCTCGATCGCCGCCGGGTCGCGGCCTGCCTCAAGCGCGGCGGCGTCGATAAGCTCGCGCGCCTGGCGGAAGCGGTCCAGTGACTGCCAGATGCCGGTATAGCCATCGCCGTAGCGTCCGGCCCGGCGGAGAGCGGCGTCGCTTCGACCACCGACGAAGATAGGCACGGGGCGAAGAGGCTTCGGATAGACGGTCACGGCGTCGAGCTGGAAGTGCTTTCCGTCGAAGCTGACGCCGTCTTCGACCCAGAGGCGCTTGATGATTTGCAGCGCTTCGTTGGTACGGGCGCCACGCGTGCGCGGGTCGACGCCGCAGGCTTCGAACTCACGCGGATCTTCGCCTCCGATGCCGATCCCGAACACAAAGCGGCCGCCGCTGAGCTGGTCGAGCTGTGCCACCTGGAGGGCGACGGGGACGGGATGACGCAGCGGGAGGAGGTAGACGCTGGTCTTGAGTTCGATGCGGGAGGTTGCGGCAGCGATGGCGGTGAGAGTGATGAGGCCGTCGTTCCCGTATCCGTAGAAGGTCACGTGATCGCCGGCGATGACGCCGTCGAGGCCGGCGGCTTCAGCGCGACGCGCGGCATCGAGGGTCATTTCGCCGGTGGTCCCAATACGGATGTCCCAGGCGGGAATTCGCACGGAGACGCGCGGGGCTGTGGGCATTTGGCTCACCTCGTGGTTGTGACGATAAGCGGCGGTCTGGGATAGTGAGCCTACCATTCGACACACGTGCAGAGGTACTCAATGACCGGAACCCCGCGCTCGCCCATGATCTTCGACCGCGCCTTTCTCACGGACGTGGAGGACGTCACGCAGGTGGTGTTCGTCCGCCACGGTGAGCAGTACATCCCGAACGAACGGCGCGGCCCCGTAGGGGAGATGGTCGACCCACGGCTGAGCGAGCGCGGCGAACAGCAGGCGAGGCTCGTCGGCGAGCGCTTCTCCACGGAGAAGGTGGACGCCGTGTATGCCAGCCCGCTGCGGCGCGCCCTGGAGACGGGACAGCAAATCGCCCGGCACCACCGGCTCGAACCGATCGTCCTGAACGACCTCCGGGAGGTTGAGGTCTTCCGCGACATCCCCTCGGACCAGTCGGCGGTGGACTTCATGGGGGTGCCGCTGCTCCTCGGCATCCGGGAGCGGATGCTTCGCGAGAAGTCGTGGGATGTATACCCGTACTCCGAGTCGAGCTTCGAGTTCCGGCGGCGGACGGTGAACGCGGTGGAGGCGATCATCGCGGAGAACGAAGGCAAGCGCGTCGTGGTAGCGTGCCACGGGGGCGTAATCAACGCCTACATCGGGCACATCATCGGCTCGCCGTTCGACATGTTCTTCCGGCCGGCGCACACGTCCGTGAGTGTCGTGGCCGCGGGCGAGGGTATCCGGGCACTCCACGTGCTGAACGACACGCATCATCTCAGGACGCCCGAGGGCAGTTTTGTAAGCCACTGACCGGGCTGGCGGTCGAGCGGCCCGGTCGCGAAGGGCTGCGCGGGTGGGCGAGGCCGGGGGTCTTACCAGTCAGCGCCGCCTACATCGCCCAGGCTGAAGTTTTCCATGAGGGTTTCGAGGCCGAGCGGCAGCGGCGGGCGAAGGGCCGTGCCGGCAAAGGAATCGGCGAAGGCGCGCGCGACGGCACCCGTGCGGCGGTAGTGGCGGCCCCC
>JALOAP010000104.1 GCA_023228745.1 Dehalococcoidia bacterium
CGACGCCCTCAAGCTCGTCGGCAAGGAAGACCTGCGGCCCGCTCACGCAGACCGCTGGGTGTTCGAATTCGCACCCTACGCCACCTTCATTCCCGTCTTCATCATCCTCGTCACACTGCCCTTCGCCCAGGACTGGGGAGTTCGAAACCTCACCCTCGGCCTCTTCTTCGTCTTCGCCATCCTTGGCCTCAATATCGTTGGCATCCTGATGGCGGGCCTCGGCTCAGGGAACAAGTTCGCGCTTCTTGGTGGCGTCCGCGCCGCCGCGCAGATGATTAGCTACGAGATTCCGCTCGTGCTCAGTCTGCTCACCGTCGCGATGGTCGCCCGCACGCTCGACCTCAACGTGATCGCCTCGCTCCAGGCGGACCGGCCCTACATCATCCTCCAGCCGCTCGCATTCGCCATCTTCTTCATCGCGATGCTCGCCGAACTGCACCGCGCACCCTTCGACATCCCCGTCGCCGAATCCGAAATCGTCGGCGGCTACTTCGTCGAGTTCTCCGGCATTCGCTGGTCGATGTTCCAGCTCACCGAGTACGCGTCGATGTGGGCCTTCAGCGTGTTCGGTTCGGTGCTCTTCCTCGGTGGCTGGGCCTTCCCCTTTGGCGAGGACTGGGGGTGGGGCTGGCAGCTCTTCCTCACCTTCACGAAGAGCGTCCTCTTCATCATTGCCATCTTCTGGGTCCGTGCGACCGTGCCCCGGCTCCGCGTGGACCAGCTCATGAGCTTCTGCTGGAAGGTCCTCATCGAACTCAGCTTCGCGCTCTTCCTGGTCAACGCCGGCTTCGTCTTCTACGACGTGCCAGAGGAGATCATGGCCGTCGTGAACTGGGCCGCAGTGACGGTGTTCCTCGGCTGGCTCTACGTTCGTGGCCGGCGTAAGGCGAACGTCAGCGAACTCGTGGGCCTCTATCGCACTGCGGAGGTGCCTGCTCGATGATCGGCGTACTCAAAGGCCTCGCGACAACCCTCGACGTCTTCACCCGCAAGGCGGTCACCGTCGAGTATCCGGACGAAAAGCACGTGCTCCCCGTCCGCGCGCGAAGCTTCCCTGTGCTCCTGTGGGACTTCGACCACGACGAGCCCTTCTGCACCGGCTGCAACGTCTGTGTTCGCAACTGTCCTGTGGACTGCATGACGGCCACCATGATCGACAACCCGGGCTACGCGGCCGGCACCAGCAACCGCCGCAAGATCGTCGAGAAGTTCTGGATCGACTACGCCCGCTGTATGCGCTGCAACATCTGCGTCGAGGTCTGCCCCTTCGAAGCCATCGTGATGGACAACAACTGGTCCGGTCACGAGCACTCTACCTACGACCGGCGCGACCTCCATATGGATATCTCCGAGCTGCTGGAACAGAGCAAGACCGGCAACCTCGTGAATCCCTTCCGCCCGCAGGACAACATCGAAGCACTCGAGCGGAAGGTGAAGGGCGAGGAACCCGCGGAGAAAACCTTCAAGGGAGCGTGGCCGGAAGACCGCATCGCGCAGCAACAGCGCCTCGCTGAGACGGGCCAGGCCGCGATCCAGCTCCGCGAGCCGGAGAAGCCGAAGGAAACCGCTGCCGCTGGCGCAGCCGCTGGCGTGGATGGCGAAGTCGAAATCCTCTCGGAATCGAAGATTCGCGCCAAGCGCATGCGCGCCGAGCGCGAAGCGAAGGCCTATACCGACCGCGGCGAGGCCGTCCCCGCCGAGATCCAGGCCGCAATCGAGAAGTACCGCAACATGAAGCCCGGCGTCCCTTACGACGCCAGTGGCAGGCCCGTTGGTGGGGCTGCCGCGGCAGGCGTTGCCGGCGCCCCGGGCGAGGTGCTTACCGGCACGAACCCGGACGGCTCCATGCGCTTCCCGCCCGGCGTGGGCACAGGGCCGAAGGGCGACCCGAACTCGCCGGAGAAGGTGCGCGCCCGCCGCATGCGTGCCGAGCGCCGCTTCAAGGAGCTCAGCGCCGCCGGCGAAGAGATCCCCGAGGATATCGCGCAGACGCTCTACGAGACGGGCTCGGACCTCGCGCCCGGCGGCTCCATCTGGGAGAAGGAACTCGCCGGCGCCGCAGGTGCAGCGGCCGCTCCCGCCGAGCCCCTCACGGGTACCAACCCCGACGGTTCGATGCGCTTCCCGCCCGGCGTCGGCACTGGCCCGAAGGGTGACCCGAACTCGCCGGAGAAGGTTCGCGCCCGCCGTATGCGCGCCGAACGCCGCTTCAAGGAGCTCAGCGAGGCCGGTGAAGAGATTCCCGAAGATATCGCCAAGACGCTCTACGAGACGGGTTCGGACCTCGCGCCCGGCGGCTCCATCTGGGAGAAGGAACTTGCCGCCGCTGCGGCCCCGGCCGCAGCTGGCGCCGGCGCCGCTGGTGCAGCCGCCCCGGCCGCCGACAGCAACCGGATGGTGTTCCCGCCCGGCATCGGTACCGGCCCCAAGGGCGACCCGAACTCATACGAGAAGGTACGCGCGCGTCGCATGCGCGCCGAACGCCGTGCTCGCGAGGCACTCGAAGCCGGCGATCCTATCCCCGACGACGTCATGGCCACGCTGCGCGAACTCGGCAGCCCGATGGCAGAAGGACAGTAGCGCATGGCCACTGAAGTTCTCTGGTGGATTTTCGCCGTCGCCATCGTTGGCACATCGGCGGGAGTGGTTTTCTCTGGCTCAGTCATTCACGCGGCCATCTTCCTCATCCTCAGCCTTGCCGGCGTGGGCACGATGTACGTGTTCCTCACCGTCGAGTTCCTGGCGCTCGTCCAGTTCCTTATCTATGGCGGCGCCGTCACCGTGCTCATCCTCCTGGCGCTCATGCTCACCCGCATGGGTGTCAGTGGCCGGCCCGAACGCGCGACCGGCGGGCAGGCCCCATTCGCGGCCGTCGTCGGCCTCGGGCTTGCCGCGGTGCTCGTGGGCGTCGCGTTCGTCACCGACTGGCGGGAGTCTGTCCCGGATAACCCGATTAACGTGCCGATTCAGCTCATCAGCGAGCGGCTCTTCAACGACTTCGGGGCGCCATTCCTGCTGGCCGCCGCGCTCTTGCTGGTAGCCATGGTTGGGGCCATCATCCTTGCCCGGCAAGAGGAGGGCGAGTAGCCATGGTTCCGATGGAAAACTACCTGGCGCTCAGCGGCATCATCTTCTCGCTCGGCGTCTACGGAGTGCTCGCACGGCGCAACGCTGTTCTCGTCCTTATGGGCATCGAACTCATGCTCAATGCAGTGAGCCTCAACTTCGTGACGTTCGCTGCCTACCTCGACCCTGATCGAGTTCTCGGCGCTATCTTCGCCGTGTTTGTCATCACCGTGGCCGCCGCGGAAGTTGGTCTCGCGCTGGCTATCGTCATCCGGCTCTATCGCGTCCGCCAGACGGCGAACGTCGATGAAGCCAACATCCTGAAGTGGTAAAAGGGGCCTAAGAACGGATGGGAGCTGAACAAGCCTGGCTGCTCGCCGCAGTTCCGGCGGGCATGTTCTTTGTGCTCGCCTTATTCGGGCGGTACATGCCCCGCGGGGGCGACTACCTCGGCGTCCTTGCTATCGGTACGTCGTTCGTCCTCTTTTTCTTCGTCCTCGGCGACTACCTGGACTTCCATAACCTGGGCGCGGGCCGCACAGCTATCACCGAGTCCATCCACTGGAGTGAGGTCGGTAGCTTCAACCTGGACTTCGGCACCTATGTAGACCCCATCACTGTCGTGATGTTCGGCGTGGTCACCACCGTGGCGCTGATGGTGAACATCTTCTCCATCGGCTACATGAAGGGAGAGCCGCGCTACTACTGGTTCTTCGCCCTGCTGCAGCTCTTCGCCGCCTCGATGCTCATGCTCGTGATGGCGGACAACCTGCTCCTCCTCCTCATCTCGTGGGAGCTCGTCGGCGTCTGCTCCTTCCTCCTCATCGGCTTCTACTGGGAGAAGCGCAGCGCCACCGAGGCCGCCAAGAAGGCGTTCGTCACCACCCGTGTGGGCGACGTCGGCCTGATGATCGGCATCATCCTGCTCTGGCGCGAAGCGGGAACGTTCAACATCCAGGAGATCATCGCCCTCGCCCAGAACGGTGGTTTCGGCGAGACCTACCTCTTCGTCGCACTGTCCTTCATCTTCCTTGGAGCGATGGGTAAGAGCGCCCAGGTGCCCTTCCACGTCTGGCTCCCCGACGCCATGGAAGGCCCGACCCCCGTTTCCGCCCTCATCCACGCGGCAACCATGGTCGTCGCCGGCGTCTACCTCGTGGCACGGCTCCTGCCCGCCTACGAAGTGGCCGACAACACGCTCCTTATCATCACCGTCGTCGGTCTGACCACAGCACTCCTTTCCGGGTTCATTGCCATCGTCCAGACCGACATCAAGAAGGTGCTCGCCTACTCCACGGTGGGGCAGCTCGGGTTCATGTTCGTGGCGCTCGGTTCCGGCAACGTCACCGCCGCCATGTTCCACCTCATGACGCACGCCTTCTTCAAGGCCCTGCTCTTCCTCGGCAGCGGCTCGGTCATCCATGCCACCCATCACCACCAGGAGATGGAGGATATGGGTGGCCTCTGGCGGAAGATGCCCATCACCGGCACGACGTTCTTCATCGGCTCGGTGGCACTCGCGGGGCTGCCCCCGCTTGCCGGCTTCTGGTCGAAGGACGAGATCTTCCACGCCGCCGATGAAAAATGGGGCATCTGGGCCTTCCTGCTCCTTGCCTTCGCCGCGGTCATCACGGCCTTCTACACGACGCGGCTCTTCATCCGCACCTTCATGGGCAAGCCGAACAACCAGGAGGTCTACGACCACACTCACGAGTCGAACGGCTTCATGACGCTGCCGCTCATCATCCTGGCGGTGCTGGCGATTGGCTCCGGATTCGTCATCTTCCGTGATGTTGGCGAAGCTTTGGGCTTCCCCGGCGGGCTCAGTGAATTCGTCTTCCTCCACGAGCCACACGAGTACGAAATCGACTGGGGGCTCGCTGGAACCTCGCTCGTGATTGCCCTGCTCGGGGTCTTCCTGGGCGCCTGGTACTACTGGGGCGGACGCCTCACTCGTGCCACGCGCGCAGCCCAGTTCCAGCCCGCGATCTACGACATGCTGAAGAACAAGTTCTACTTCGACGACCTGTACCAGTGGGGCATCAACAACGTTGTCCTCGGGTTCAGCTTCGTCACGGCCTGGTTCGACCGCTACGTCGTCAACGACACTGGCGTCGACGGCTCTGCGCAGATTACGGGCTATACAGGCTCCGTCCTGAAATACATTCAGACCGGCCGTGTGCCGAACTACGCTATGGCCATCGCCGTTGGCGTCGTACTGCTCGCGGTCGCCGGTCTTGCGGTGAGGGGCTAACCAATGACCTTCGATGAGGGCCAGGGCTACGTCGTCCTCGCCACGCTCCTGACGCCACTCGTGGCGATGACCCTGCTGGTCTTCGTGCCGGGATACCAGAAGACGCTCGTCCGCTGGATCTCGCTCGTCGCCGGCGCAGTAATGCTGGGCCTATCGACCTACATCTTCGTGGCCTACCAGGTCGAAAGCGGCGGCGACTTCTCCCCAATCCAGATGCAGCTCCGCTGGGACTGGGTCGAGAACACCGCCTTCCTTGGCGACAACGGCATCCAGCTCCATCTCGGCGTCGATGGCATATCCGCGACCATGGCGCTGCTCACCGGCGTCGTCGCCTTCGCCGGCACGCTTGCCTCCATCAAGCTCGACTACCGGACGAAAGACTTCTTCATCCTCTTCTGGGCGCTCGTTGGCGGCTGTTTCGGCACCTTCTTTGCGCTCGACCTCTTCTTCTTCTTCTTCTTCTACGAACTGGCGGTCGTGCCGCTCTATCTGCTCATCGGCATCTGGGGTTCTACGCGCAAGGAATATGGCGCAATGAAGCTCACGCTGATGTTGGTCGGCGGCTCCGTCCTCATCTGGATCGGTATCTTCGCCGTCTTCCACGAGGCAGGCCTCGGCACCTTCAACCTGGTCGCCCTCTGGGAGGCAGGACAGAACGGCGCCCTCAGCCCCACCTTCCAAAAGACGTTCTTCCCGTTCTTCGTTATCGGCTGTGGCGTCCTGGCCGCTCTCTGGCCCTTCCACACCTGGTCGCCCGACGGCCATATGTCGGCTCCGACCGCCGTTTCGATGGTGCACGCGGGCGTCCTGATGAAGCTCGGAGCGTTCGGCATTATCCGTCTCGGTATCCAACTCCTCCCTGAAGGTGCGGAGTTCTGGATGCCCGGCCTGATGGTTCTCGGGACCATCGGTGCCGTCTACGGTTCCATCGCCGCGCTCACCCAGCGGGACTTCAAGCTCATCTCCGGCTACAGCTCGGTGAGCCACATGGGCTACGTCCTCATGGGCCTCGCGACCATGAGTGCCATCGGCATTACCGGCGCCGTACTCCAAATGTTCAGCCACGGCGTCATGACGGCCCTCGTCTTCCTCATGATTGGCGCCATCTACGACCAGGCCCATACCCGCGACCTGCGGGACTTCGGAGGCATCACCAAGGTGATGCCCATGTGGGTCGTCTTCTACACCATTGCCGGCCTTGCAAACGTCGGCCTGCCCGGGCTATCCGGCTTCACGGCCGAGTTCCACATCTTCGTCGGCACCTTCCAGACCTATCCGCTATTCGGTGGCCTGGCCATCCTCGCCGCCGCCATCGCAGCAGCCTACATGCTGCGGCTCTTCTCGATGGTCTTCTTCGGGCCCACGAACCCGAGATGGTCCAGCCTCCACGACCTCACACCGATGGAGCGCATGTCCGGCGCCCTGCTCCTCGGTGCCATCGTCATCATGGGTGTGTGGTGGGCGCCGTTCGTCGACCGCATCGGCGACACGGTCGAACTCCTTCCGAGGGTGGCGAGCTAAATGCGCGACTACACCATCTTCATCCCCGAATTTATCGCTGCGGGCGCTGCGATCGGCATCATTGCCCTCGAGTTGTTCGTACCGCGCATCCGGAAGGATGTCCTTGCCTACCTCACCTTCGCGGTGGCCGTGGTGTGGGGCGTCGCATCGCTCTTCTACATCGGCAAGGACCCGAACAGCTTCCAGGGCGTCATCCAGGTCGATAACTTCACGACCTTCTTCCGCCTGCTGAGCGCCGGGACCGTCGCAGTGACAGCCCTCATGTCGGCGCACTACCTGCGCGACCGCACGGCCACGGCGAGCGAGTACTACGGCTTGCTCCTCATCGCCGGCTGCGGCGCCGTCTACATGGCTGCCGCGCGCGAACTGATGACCGCCTACATTTCGCTCGAAGTGCTGACCTTCTGCCTCTACATCCTCGTCGGGTACGTGAAGCGGGAGACCATCGGCAGTGAAGCGAGCCTGAAGTACATCCTCCTCGGCGCCTTCTCGAGCGCCACGCTGCTCTACGGCATCAGCCTCATCTACGGCATCACCGGTAGCACCTTCTACGACGAGATCGCGGCCGCACTCGCCGAGCGCGCGAGCGGAACCGACCCCGCCGTCATCGTCGGCCTGATGCTCATCCTCGCCGGTGTTGGCTTCAAGGTGTCGGCTGCGCCGTTCCACATGTGGGCCCCCGATGCCTACGAGGGTGCACCGCTGCCAATCACGGCGTTCCTTTCGACGCTGTCGAAGGCCGCCGGCTTCGCGCTCTTCCTGCGGCTCTTCGCGGGCGCCTTCAATACCGACGCCGTCGAGTGGCGCTGGGCCGTCGCGCTCCTTGCTGCCGTGACGATGGTGCTCGGCAACCTGATCGCCATCCAACAGACGAACATGAAACGCCTCATCGCCTACAGCTCGATCGGCCAGGTCGGCTACATGCTCGTGGTCATCGCAGCGATGGGCTATGGCGATGCCGAGGTGGGCAAGAACGCCTCGAGCGCGCTCCTGCTCCACCTCGTCGGCTACGTCATCTCGACGCTGGCGCTCTTCACGGCGCTCACTGCCTACTACAACAAGACGGGCGACGACTCCATCGCTGGCCTGCGGGGCATGGCCGAGACGCAGCCCTTCCTCGCGCTCGTTATCACGGTGTCGCTCTTCTCCTTCGCCGGGCTGCCGTTCTTCGCCGGGTTCGCTACCAAGCTCTTCATGTTCCAGTCGGCGACCTCAGACGACCTGCTCTGGCTCGTGGGCCTGGCCGTGGTGAACAGCTTCATCTCGCTCTACTACTACCTGATGGTGATGCGGCAGATGTACATGTTCGACCCGCGGCCGGGACTTGCACGGTTCCGGGTCAGCCCGGTCCTCTGGGTGCTGGGTGCGGGTCTGCTGGCCGGTGTGCTGTTCATCGGTGTCTACCCCGGCCCACTGTTCGAAGGGGCCGAGCGCGCTGCTGGTCCGCTCTTCGAACTTGGCGCCGACGTGGAGGCGGGCCGTCTCACGGGTGGCCCGGAGCATGTCTCCACGCCCTGATCCTTCCGAAATTGGGGGATGCATATACACGGCCCGGGTTTTGCCCGGGCCGTTCTGCTACCCACATGAAGCCGGGAGCCGTTGATTGCACGTGCAATGAGCTGGTACGTTCGATTCGAACAGCAACAGGAGCAAGCCCTTGGCACAGATCCCCGATTCCCACCGCGACATCCTGGTCGGTCAGAACTTCGCTCACATCGCCACCCTCGGACCGGATGGCGCTCCGCAGACCTCCCCGGTTTGGGTCGACGTCGATGGCAACGACGTGCTCTTTAACAGCGCCGAGGGCCGCCAGAAGGTTCGCAACCTGGATCGTGATCCACGCGTCGCCTTGTCCGTCCACGACTCCGGTAATCCCTACCGCTACATCGAAATCCGCGGAAAAGTCGTCGAGAAGACGCACGAAGGGGCCGATGCACACATCGACAAGATGGCGCAGAAGTACCTGGGCGAG
>JALOAP010000105.1 GCA_023228745.1 Dehalococcoidia bacterium
GGCCGTCGACCACGACGTACCACATGGCGACGAGGTGGGGGAAGCCTTTCGGCCCGATGGACGCGACCTGCAGCGTCCACCCCTCATCGAGCATCTGACGCTGTTCTTCCTCGGTGAGCGTGATCTCGGCGCGTCGGGACATAAGGCCTCCAGGAACAGGTGTAAGATTCCCTAAGCCTACACGCCCCTGCCTCCAGGGGCTCCTGCGAAGAGGGGATCAACCATGGCGGAACTGGAACGCGATCACCGCGGCTACCACCACGGCGAGCGCGAGTTGCAACGTCGCTTCGATAGCGAACGGCTGGCCGATCGCCTGGCTGAAGTCGCGAAGCATGCCTCCATCAGCCCCTCGGACCGCGCCTTCATCGAAGCCCGCGACCACTTCTTCCTCGCCACGGCGGACGAAGGAGGTGACCTCGACTGCTCCTACAAGGGAGGTGCACCGGGGTTCGTCCGCGTGCTCGATGACCAGACCATCGCTTTCCCGAGCTACGACGGCAACGGGATGTACATGAGCGCGGGCAACATCCTCACGCACAACAAGGTGGGTCTGCTGTTTATCGACTGGCAGAAAGGCTGGCGCATGCGCCTGAACGGCGTCGCGAGTATCCACCTGGACGACCCGCTGCTGGCCGAATACCCGGAGGCCCAGTTCATCGTGCGGGTGCGTGCCGAAGAGGTGTTTCCGAACTGCCCGCGCTACATCCACAAGATGCAACTCGTCGAGCATTCCCGCTTCGTACCGAAGGCCGGGTGCGAAACGCCCGACCATGAGTGGAAGGACCACTTCGAGGACGTCCTCCCCGAAGAGCAGCAAAAGCGCCGGGCGGCTCGCCGCGAGAGCTCTGCGTGAGTCAGCCGCTCGTCCCGCCGATCGACCGCCCCGTCGACCTGGCGGAGTACGGCCCGGACTACACCGGCGATCTCGACAAGGATGCGGCGAGGGAAGAGATCGAGCGCCTGCGGGTGCGCCTCGACGAACTCCAAAATGCCCTCTACGCCGACCGGCGCTACGCACTCCTTGTGGTCTTCCAGGGCATTGACACTTCCGGGAAAGACAGCACGATTAACAGCGTCTTCCGCGCCGCCGGCCCAATCGGCACCGCCGTCGTGAGTTTTGGTGTTCCCAACGAAGAGGAACTGGCTCACGACTACCTGTGGCGCTACCACGCGAAGATGCCGCGACGCGGCTTTGTCACCGTCTTCAATCGCTCGCACTACGAAGCCGTGGTCGTGGAGCGCGTGAAGGGCATCGTGGGGGCCGACCTCTGGCGCCGCCGCTACGACGAGATCAACGCGTTCGAGCAATACCTGGCGGCACAGGGCACCGTGATAGCGAAGTTCTTCCTGCACATCTCGAAGGACGAGCAGCGAGAGCGACTCCAGGAGCGCATTGACACGCCCCACAAGCGCTGGAAGTTCCACCTTTCCGACCTGGAGGAGCGCAAGCGCTGGGACGACTACCAGGCTGCCTACGCAGACATGCTCACCTACTGCAACACACGTGACGCCCCGTGGCACATCATCCCGGCGAACCGGAAGTGGTCTCGCGATGTGTTCGTCGCACGGGCCCTTGTCGAGCGTCTCGAGCGAATGGACCTTCGGTATCCGGAGCCCGGGAAAGACCTTGATGGGATCGTAGCGGAGTAGCCCGCCGAAACGCCCCTGCCGCTATGTGCGCAGCAACTCCCAGAGGCGGTCTTCGAGCATCCGGCCGCGAATCGGTGCCTTCGCCACTTCGACATCGCCGAGGGTGACCACGGGGATCTCGAACAGGTACCGCTGGAGCAGCGCGTCATTGGTCTCGATGTTCACCAGCTCGATCGCGAAGCCAAGTGTTGGAGCAAGTTCCCGGAGGTCCGCTTCGGCCGCGTCGCACAGGTGGCAGCCCGGGCGACCGTAGAGCGTGACAACTGGCCGCTCGCCCATCGCTCAGGCGGAGGCGGGCTCGCCCGCCCGGCTGCTTTCGTCGTCGGCGTCTTCGCCCCAGACGCGCTCCGCATACTCCCGCGTGATCGGGCCCGGCCAGCGCAGGAAGATGCCAGCAAGGATGATCGCCGTGCCCACGATCAGTCCACTCATGAGCTGCGGGATGGGGATCTCCCAGAGTGTCTGCTCATCGTTGCGGAAGAAGGAGAGGAAGAAGCGCATCACGCCGTAGAGCGCCATGTAGGCTGCGAATACCCACCCGGGTGCGCGCAGCCAGCGCCGCGCAACGAACAACAGGATCGCGAGGATGATGAAGTCGCCGATGAGCTCATAGCCTCCCGCCACCGGGTGTACCGCGTACGTATCGCCCAGTGGCAGGTCGCCGTTCGGGAAGCGCTCACTCGCAAACTCGCGGTACTGCGGGCTGTCCGGGTGCAGGTACTTCACGCCCCACGGCAGGCTCGTGCGGTCCGCAAGGTGCTCGCCGTTGATCAGGTCGCCGATGCGGCCGATCCCCTGTCCGAGAATCAGTCCCGGGGCGGCGGCGTCGAGCCCGATGGGGATGGGCCACTTGCGGAATGCCGAATAGATGACCCCGCCGAGCACCCCGCCGAGCAGCGCGCCGTAGAGGGTGATGCCGCCCTCGGTGATGCCGGTCACGATGCTTGGGATGTCATCGCTGAACCTGTCCCAGTGCTCCGCGACATAAAACAGGCGGGCGCCTGCGATCGCACAGGGAACACCAACGAGCGCGATCTCCTGCGCAATCTCGCTGGGTATGCCATCTTTCTTCGCGAGATAGACGGATAGGGAAACCCCTGCCACGATGCCGACCGCAGTGAAGAACCCGTGCCAGGCCAGTGTGAACGGGCCGAACTCCCCCATGATCGGGTCGATCGTGATCTTGATCGGGTCCCAGCCGGAGATGCCGAGAATCAGGAAAGGCAGGAACGAGAGGGCGCTCACGCCGTAGAGCGTACAGCCGGGTAGCGATACCGGGTAGCGCGCCCCGCCTCCGCGAGTCAAGACCGTGGAAGGGCATCCTTCGTTCTGCCGTCCCCACGCGAGCCGTCGACAGCCCTGCGCCACGGCTCCACAATGCGCCGCATGTCCGATTTCATATCCTGGTTCCCCATCGCTGAGCGATCGAAACTCTCCAGCGAGACGCAGGCGCTCTTCGCGCAACTCGAAGAGAAGCTCGGATTCGTCCCGAACGTCTTCCTCGCGTACGCCTGGCGAGAGGAGCGCTTCCACAAATGGCGCGTGCACTTCGAAGACCTGATGCAGCCCTCGCCGGGGCTTGGCAAGGCGGAGCGAGAGATGATCTCGGTCGCTGTCTCCATGCAGAACCAGTGCCTCTATTGTCTCGTCGCCCACGGCTTCGCGGTTCGTGCCCTCACCAAGGATCCCGTGCTCGGTGACCGCATCACCTTCGACTACCGCCGCGCTGGTCTCAGCGACAAGCAAGTTGCGATGCTCGACTACGCGGTGAAGATTACGCTCGACCCCGCCTCCTGCGACCAGGCGGATATCGAGGAGCTTCGCGCCCATGGATTTAGCGACGAGGACATTTGGGACATCGCCGAGGTGGCCGCTGCGTTCAACTTCACGAACCGGATGGCCTCGGCGACAGGCATGATGCCGAACCACCAGTATCACGCGATGGCCCGCTAACGCTGGGCCTATCGGGCGGCAATGACCACCGTCCCAGCGCCTGTAGCGGCTCCCGCGTATACTCCCGGCAAAAGTTTTGAGGAGGGGAACCTTGGCGCGACCTATTCTGCGCACACCCCTATGTGACCTGCTGGGGATCGAATACCCCGTGATTTCCGCCGGCATGGGGCCCGTTGGTGGCGGCGCCGCGCCTGCGGCCACTGCCGACCTGACTGCTGCGGTCTCGAACGCCGGTGGCCTTGGTGTCATCGGTGGCGCCGGCTTCAGCGCGGACCGCCTCCGCGAGGAGATTCGCAAGGTTCGGTCCATGACCGACAAGCCGTTCGGCGTCGACCTGCTGCTGCCGTCGAACTACATGGGTGGCGCCGCCATCGGCGAAATTCCCGCCAACCCGCGCGACCTTATTCCGCAGGAGACCCTCCAAAGCCTCAAGAAAATCCTCGAAGACCTCGGCATCGAGTGGGTCGAAGCCCCGCTGCCTACGGCCCACGGCCGCGTCCGAAAGCCCGGTCAGGGCATGTCGGATGAGCAGATGGAAGTCGTCATCGAAGAAAAGGTGCCGGTCTTCGCCTCCGGTCTCGGGAACCCGGGCCCCTGGATCGAACGTCTCCACGCCAACGGTACGAAGGTGCTGTCACTGGTTGGCAATGTGAAGAACGCGAAGCGGGTCGCCGATGCTGGAGCCGACATCGTTGTCGCGCAGGGCACCGAAGCCGGTGGCCACACCGGCCGCATCGCCACCATGGCGCTCATCCCGCAGGTGATCGACGCCGTGACGCCCACGCCGGTCGTTGCGGCGGGCGGCATCGGTGATGGACGTGGCCTCGCGGCGGCGCTGGCGCTCGGCGCGATCGGAGCCTGGGTTGGCACCGCGTTCCTCGTTTCGACCGAAGCGAACCAGCCCGACATCCAGAAGGAACGCATCCTCGCCGCCAGCGACGAAGACACGCGCATCACCCGGCTTTACAGCGGAAAAACCATGCGCAACATCGTCAACCCGCTGATCGAGGCCTACGAAGCTGCCAACCTGCAGCCACTGCCAATGGGCATCCAGGGCATGCTCGTCGCCGACATCATCTACTCGGCGCGCAAGGCCGGCCGCGAAGATCTCCTCATGAACGCCGCCGGCCAGGTTGCCGGCCTCCTGCAGGAAGCCCGCCCGGCCGCCGACATCCTCACCGATATGGTTCGCGGGGCCGCCGACATCCTCGGCCGGCGCATCCCTGCGACCATCACCGCGGACCCCGGGGCGTTGGCATGACCGACCGTGCTCTGGAGGGTCTCCGCGTCGTTGAGTTCTGCGATGAGCTCGGGTCGTACTGCGGTCGCCTGCTGGCCGACCTCGGTGCGGAAGTGATCAAGGTCGAGCCGCCCGGCGGTGGTCTGCAGCGCCGCACCCCTCCGTTCTACAAGGGAGCGGAGCCCGGGCCGGATACAGCCATCGGCTTCTGGGTCCATAACACGTCGAAGAAATCCGTCGTGCTCAACCTGGAGACTGACGAAGGGCGTGCGAAGGCAAAACAGCTCGCCCTCACGGCCGACGTCGTCATCGAAGACAACACCCCGGGCTGGATGGCCGACCGGGGACTCGGCTTCGAGGAACTCCGCCGGGAGAAGCCATCGCTCGTCTATACCTCGATCACCGGTTTCGGGCAGGACGGCCCCCACGCGAAGTGGGCCTACAGCGACATCGTCGGCCAGGCCACGGGCGGCATCATGACCCTCGCGGGCGAGATGGCCGACCCGCCGAACACCGTCTACGGAAACCAGTCGGACGTCTCCGCGAGCGTCCAGGCGGCGCAGGGGACGCTCATCGCTGTGCTGCACGCCGACGCCACTGGCGAGGGCCAGCACGTCGACGTCTCCGCGCAGGAGAGCCTCTCGATGTCGCAGGAGACCGCGATGCAGACCTGGGACCTGCAGAAGCGGAACCGCGTTCGCACGGGTGAACGCGGTTCGCTGCCGCTTACGCTCCCGGCACTGGGGGTCTATCCGACGAAGGATGGCTACGTACAGCTCATGATCCTTGCGCCCGCCGGCGCCGACTTCCCGGTGCTCGTGGACTGGATGCGCGAAAAAGGCATGGTGGGCGACCTCGACGAGGAGCCGTACGCCAGCCTCTGTGCCACGCTCAACATGGCGGCGGTCACGCAGATCCTGGGCAACCCCGAGTCGGCCGCCGGCCAGGTCCCGCTCCTCATGCACATCCACCAGGTCGTCGCCGACTTCTTCGCCACCCTGACTTCCGTCGAAGCGTATGAGGAGGGCCAGAGGCGCACCCTGCTTATCGGTATCGTTTCGACGCCGAAGAATCTCGCGGAGAACACCCAGCTCCGCGCGCGAAACTGGTTCGCGCAGCTCGATTTCGACTACCTGGGCCAGGAGCTCGAGTTCCCCGGTCCACCCTATCGGCTATCGGAGACGCCAGCCGTGATCGAGCGGCCCCCACGGCTCGGCGAGCACACCGACGCGATCCTGGCGGAGCTGGGTGGCTGATGTCGTCCGTTCGATCCGTGGGACAAGCATTCGCCTCACGGACGAACGGTGGAGGCACATAGTATGAGAACATGGCGAGCTCGAGGGACTGCGCACCGAGGTGCCTCGGGTCATCGAGCACCCGGTTCCGGGTGCTCATGGGAAATGCCGGTGAGCAGCTGGCAATTGGCTCGCCTGCCGGTGGGTTCGTCATTACCGCCTTCATTACGAGCGGGAGCGTCGACTCTCAAGGAGGCGACAGGCATGGCCATAAACGCACGTGACTACGTCTCCATGCTTCCACTTCTTCGAGCCGCTCCGGCGGGAGAGATTTGGCCGAGCTACGATGCGGAGGGAGATGTACTGTACATCAACTTTAAGAAGCCCTCGATCGCCGAAGATAGCGAGCTCACTGAAGATGACGTTATCGTCCGCTTCGAAGGCGACCAGGTAATCGGACTTACGATCTTTCACGCGAGTGAGAGGGGGGAATAGCAATGACAAAGCGGCCGCTCGAAGGCATCCGTGTTGCGGACTTCTCGTGGTTCGGTGCAGGCCCAATTGGCACGCAAACGCTCTGCACGTTCGGCGCAGAAGTCGTTCGCGTCGAATCAGAAACGAAGATCGACTCGCTCCGCGTGGTGCAGCCTTTCGCGCTGAACGAAGACGGCAGTTACAAGACGGGCTACAACGTCTCCGGCTATTTCAATAACTTCAACGCCGGGAAGCTCAGCATCCAGCTGAACCTGAACCTCGAAAAGGGCCAGGAGCTTGCCTATCGGATCATCGAGCAGTGCGACGTGTTCGTCACGAACTTCACGCCGCGCGTCATCGATAAGTGGAACCTGACCTACGACAAGCTAAAGGAGATCAATCCGAAGATCATCGCGGTCTACGCGCCCATGCAGGGCATGTCCGGCCCCCACCGCGACTTCCTCGGGTTCGGCGCCGTCCTCACCCCGGTCACCGGGATCAGCCATATGTCCGGCTTCCCGCACCGGCCGCCCTTTGGCGTGGGCACGAACTATCCCGACTACGTTGTAAATCCCGGCCAAACCGTCACTGCGGTGCTCTCAGCGCTTCGCTATCGCAACCGCACTGGCAAGGGCCAGTGCATCGAGCTGCCGCAGATCGAGTCGGTCGTGAATGTGCTCGGCACCGCTGTCGCTGCCTATCTTGCGAACGGCGAGGATGCGATGCGCGGCGGCAACCGCAGCCCCATTGCTGCCCCACACGGCGCCTTCCGCTGTGCCGACGACCCGGAGTCCGTTGACTTCCCCGACCGCTGGGTCGCGATCGCCTGCAAGAATGATGATCAGTGGCGCGCGCTCTGCGACGCCTTCGGCCAGCCCGGCGCCGCTAGTGACCCCCGGTTCGCCACCTTCGAAGCGCGCAAGGCGAACGAAGACGCGCTCGAAGCGCTGGTGAGCAGCTGGACCGACGGCAAGAAGGCCGAGGATGTGGCCGCGCTGCTGCAGTCCCGGGGAGTGCCGGCCGGTGTGGTGCAGAACGCACAGGACATGCTCGATCGCGACGAGCACATGAAGGCTCGGGGGTACTACGTCTACCTGGATCACCCGGAGACGGGCCGCGCCGCGTACGATGGCCCCGCGTTCCGCCTCAGCGAGACGCCCGGCTACCTCGCCGCCCCGGCACCCCTGCTCGGCGAACACACCATGGACGTCTGCGAGCGCATCATCGGCCTGGACATGGACCAGATCGCCGACCTGCTGGCAGAGGGCGTGTTGGTCTAACCGCGCGCACTGCCGAAGTCGCTGAACGAGCCGCCTCCCCGGCGTCTCGTTCGTTTCGCAAACCGGGCGGCAACCCGCCCTGTGTTACGATGCCGAGAGTCTTCTCTGCCGGAGTTGTCTGTGGCTGCCCTGATTGCCGTCATCGTTATTGCTGTCATTGTCCTGGTTCTCGTGGCCTTCTTCTGGAACACCTACAACGGGCTCGTCCGTGCCCGGATCAACGTGAAAGAGGCATGGTCCGGCATCGACGTCCAGCTCAAGCGCCGCTCCAGCCTCATCCCTAACCTTGTCGAAACGGTCAAGGCCTACGCCGCCCACGAACGGGACACCCTCGAGAACGTCACGCGCGCTCGCGCCATGCTCGACACCGCAAAGAGCCCCCATGAAGCGGCCGAAGCCGACAATATCCTCACCGGCGCACTCCGCTCCCTCTTCGCCGTCTCCGAAGCGTACCCGGAGCTCAAGGCCGACCAGAACTTCCGCGAACTTCAGCGCGAACTCACCGACACCGAAGACAAGATTGCCTACGCACGCCAGTTCTATAACACCAACGTTGGCAACTACAACGAGAAGATCCAGGTCTTCCCCAACGTCTTCCTCGCCAACATGTTCAACTTCGAACCCTCCGAGTTCTACGAAGCCGAACAAGCCTCACGGGAAGACATTAGCGTCAGCTTCTCTGCCCCCTAGGACGATTCGCGATTTGCGATTTCCGATTCAAATGAACGAATATGAATTCAAGCGAAGGACGAAGGCGCTGGCACTCGACACGATAAGGATGGTCGAGCAGCCTCCGCGCTCTCGTACTTCCGACGTGATCAGTCGCCAATCGCTGCGCTCGATCACATCCGTGGGGGCGAACTATCGTGCTTCCTGTCGTGGCAGATCGATAGAGGAGATCGTCGCCAAGCTCTCCATAGTCGAAGAAGAAGCAGATGAATCCCTTTATTGGCTTGAACTACTCACCGAGTTGGGCCTG
>JALOAP010000106.1 GCA_023228745.1 Dehalococcoidia bacterium
CGCATCATCACCATCTCGTCGCTCGCGGCGGAACGCCCCGCGCCGAGTCTCTTCGCCTACTGCGCGTCGAAGGCGGGCGTCCGCATGATGACGCGCTGCTGGGCGCTCGAACTGGCGCCCTTCGGCGTCACCGTGAACGCCATCGGCCCGGGTATCATCGACACGCCGCTCGGGTCGCCCCTACTGGGCGAAGCGACACGCGGCAGCAGAACGAACGTGCCATCCCGGCTGGCCGCGCGGGCGTCCCCGCCGATATCGGCGTCCTCGCCTGCTGGCTCGCCAGCGACGAAGCGGAGTACATGACCGGCACCTACAACGTGATCGATGGCGGGCTGGCGGATGGTGGCGGTTTTGGCACCAACGCGAACCCCGGCGCCCCCAACCCGCGGGACGTCCTGCGCGAAGCTCGCCGCCAGATGAGCGGCGAGGCCCTGCTCCCCATGATCGACCAGCAGACCGCCGCTGGCATGGCCGAGTTCGAAGCGCGCCGCAAGGAACGCGGCCTGCTGTAGGAGGGACTGGATGGGCAAGCTCGACGGCAAGGTCGCCATCGTTACCGGTGGCGCATCTGGTATAGGCAAGCGCACGGCCGAGGTGTTCGTCGAAGAAGGCGCCCGCGTCCTCATCGCTGACGTGAACAGCGATGGCGTGGGCGCGCTCATCGGCCAGCTCGGCCATAACTACGCCGATGGCGCCGTCGTCGATGTCACGGACGAAACGGCCGTCGAGCGCATGGTCCAGCAGGCCGTGCGCCGCTTCGGCCGCCTCGACATTGCCTTTAACAACGCTGGCGTCGGCGGCTTCTCGCCCATCCAGGACTACCCGCTCGAGGACTTTATGAACGTCCTCAACATCTCGCTCACGGGCACCTTCCTCTGTATCAAGCACGAAGCGAAGCACCTCATCGGGGCGGGGCGCGGTGGCTCGATCATCAACGTCGCCAGCCTGAACGCCATGCAGGCGACCGAAGGCTTCGCCGCCTACTGCTCGGCGAAGGCGGGCGTGGTCATGCTCACGAAGGTTGCCGCGCTCGAACTCGGCCGTCACAAGATTCGCGTGAACGCCATCGGCCCCGGGCTCATCAACACCCCCGCGACGGAGGGTCTGAAAGCCGTCCCCGGTGTCTTTGATGCCTTCATCCACGAGTCGCCCATGGGCCGCGCCGGCGAACCGGAAGATATCGCCCGCCTTGCCGTCTATCTCGCTGCCGACGAGTCGTCGCTCATGACCGGCCAGACGCTCTATGTCGACGGTGGCCAGGGCCTGAAGAAATACCCGGAACTCTTCGACGCCTTCGGAATCCAGTAGCCGGTAGCCGGTGGCCGGTGGCCGGGCCGACGGACGCATTCGCGGGTAGCATCTGTAAACCCGTCGCGCAGAGTAGCGGCGACGAGCAGAGGAGGAGACATGGCTGAGTACATTCCAAGTCCCGTTGATTGGGTGCGAGAACAGGTCGAGCTCTACGAGCGGTCTGGCGGCACCGAGGGGACAACCCTGCGCGACACCGGGCTCCCGGTGATCATCGTTTACAACGAAGGCAACAAGACCGGCGGCCTCCGCAAGACGCCGCTCATGCGGGTGAAGGACGGCGACAACTACGTCCTCGTCGGCTCCATGGGCGGTGCACCGAAGAACCCTGTCTGGGTGTACAACCTGCGTGCAAACCCTGGGGTCGACATTCGCGACCGCACCGAGGTGCAGCCGATGCGCGTCCGCGAGGTCCAGGACGAAGCTGAACGGTCGCGCCTCTGGTCGCTGGCCGTCGAAGCCTACCCGCCGTACGCGGACTACCAGGCCCGCACCGAGCGGAAGATCCCGCTGTTCCTCGCCGAGCCGGTCTAAAGCGAGTCCCGAGAAACAATCGCTTCTGTCATTCCGGACCGCCCCCTACGCCGGTTCGATCGTCGCCGTCAGCCCGAACGACTCGAGCCGCTCGCGGTAGAGCTCCGCCGTCTCCTTCGGGCACTGCGTGACGGTTGCTTCGCCGTGGTTGTGGGCCGTCATCATGACTTCCACCGCCGATTCGACCGTGAGCGCCGGCACCGAGGCGAGGAGCGCCCGCACGACGTGGTCCATCGAGTTGTGGTCGTCGTTGTGGAGGACCACCCGCCAGGGCGGGACGTGCTTCGTGAGCAGGTCGGTGTCGATGCCGGTTTCGGTTGTGGGTAGGGTCATGGCGAATCGTGGGGTCAGGCGCGGAACGGTGACCGTTGGCGCCGCCCGGTGTGCCCGGGCTGGAACTCATAGGGTACGACATTCACATGCCGCCGCCCCCGCATGAGGGTGATCAGGCCCTTCAGGCTCTGGTTCACCAGCGGCCGCTGCCACCAATGCGCCACCTCCAGCACCGGGAACATCACCGTGACTTCGTGCGGGGGTTCGCGCAACAGGTCATTCACATAGAGCGCGATCGGGTCGGCCACCGTCCGGAAGGGCGAATCGATAATCACGAGCGGGATGTTCGGGAACTGCCGCTGCCACTGCTCTTCCACCGACGAACGGTCCTCCGGGTCGATGATGACGTGCACCGCGGTGACGTTGCGGCTGCGTTCGCAGGCGGCGCCGAGCGTCATCACCGTCGCGAGATTGATGTCCTCTACCGGTACGAGGATTGGCACCGGCGACGGGCCCCAGGGCACGATGTCGAGCACGGCTTCGGGCGGTACACGCAGCGCGCGCCCAAGGCTGTGGTAGTACCCGCCGATGCGCCAGAGCCAGGTTGCGATGATGGGAAGTGCGACGACCACCATCCAGCCGCCCGCCGCGAACTTCGTGACCAGGATGATGAAGAACACGACGGCTGTTGCGACCGCGCCGAAGGTGTTGATGGCCATCGAGCGCTTCCAGCCCTGCTCCTTTGTGCGCTTCCAGCGCCGCAACATGGAAGCCTGTGCGAGGGTGAAACCGAGGAATACCCCGAGCGCATAGAGCGGGATGATGCGCGTTGTGCTCGCTCCGAACGCAACCAGCAGCAGCACCGAAAAGCCGGTGAGTGCCATGATGCCCCACGAGAACACGAGCCGGCTTCCCCGCTGATAGAAGATGCGCGGCAGGTAGCCGTCACGCGCCAGGATCGCGCCAAGCAGGGGGAAGCCGTTGAAGGCCGTATTCGCCGCGAGGAACAGGATCGCAGCGGTGAAGAACTGGAGTGTGTAGTAGAACAGGTTTCGCCCGAAGATCTCCTCGCCGATCTGGGAGGTCACAGTCTGGGTGTCGCCGTGCTCGTAGACGATGCCGAAGTGGCGCGCCAGCAGCGTGACGCCAAGGAAGAGCGCGCCGAGGAGCAGCGCCATCGCCGTCATCGTGGTGGCGGCATTCTTCGCCTCGGGCGGCTTGAACGCGCCCACGCCGTTCGAAATCGCCTCCACGCCGGTGAGCGCCGTACATCCCTGCGAGAACGCCCGCAGGATGAGGAACAACGTCACCGCCTGCTGGGGTTCCGGCGACTTCGAGGGCTCGCCGACGGCGAGGAGGTTCGCGTCATCACTCAGGAACACTTTCAGCATGCCGGCGATGAGCGTCCCGCCCAGCACGAAGACGAAGCCATAGGCCGGGATCGCGAAGGCGGTGGCGGATTCGCGAATGCCCCGCAGGTTGCCGAGGGCGATCAGCCCCACCAGCGAGACTGCGAGCGGCACTGCCCAGCCGTGTACCTCGGGGAAGGCCGAGACGATCGCCTCGACGCAGGCGGCGATCGAGACGGAGACCGTGAGCACGTAGTCCACCAGAAGTGCCGCTGCCGCCACCAGCCCGGGGGCCACTCCCAGGTTCTCGTGTGCGACGGTGTAGGCGCCACCGCCGCGCGGATACGCACGGATGATCTGCCGGTACGACAGCACGACGATGCCCAGCAACAGCGCGATGACCATCGCAATCGGCAGGCTGTGGGTGATTGCACCGGAGCCCGCGAGCACCAGGATGAGCAGGATCTCTTGAGTCGCGTATGCCGTGGAGGACAGCGCATCGGACGAGAACACCGCGAGCGCGATTTTCTTGCTGAGGCGCGCCTCACCCAGCCGCCGGTTCGAAACGCTCGTGCCGAGCAGGAGATCGCGGAGGGCAAGCCAGCGTCCGCGCCAGCCGGTGCGCTGTTCCGCGAACTCGGTTGCTTCGAAGTGCCCCGCCGTGGTTGGCACAATGCCCGCACGCGGGAGTTCCACCCGGTACCGGGTTATCCGGCCCGGGCCGCGGCTCGCCGGCTCAACGGCAGGCCTGCTCGCCGAAGGATCGGCCATTTGGCTCCTCGTGCCCCCAACGCGGCCACCGACCGCCGGGCGGGCACCCTGGGAAACGCCCGCTCGCCGAATCGGGTCTGCTGCACCTGCGAAACCCTACACCCGCGCTGTCTCACCCGGCAGTAGGAATTCCATGACATTTGGTACGTCTATTCAAGCCGCCATGGCACTCAATGCAGCACTTCAGTTCCTGCTGGAGTCCTATCAATGCCGGCCCACGACGCCCCGGCACTCCGGTCGAAATCCCGGATCACAAAGCGAAGACCCGCATCAACATGGGTATGGCCGGTAGCGGCACGCCACCGTCCCGGGCCTGAACGCTACGGCTTCTTCCGGAGCAATACGCCCACGCGCGGAATCGGCGGGAAGAGGAACGGGCCGACGTTCACGAGGTCGATGCCGTCGAAGCCACACTCCGTGAAGAGCGCGGCCATGCGCCCCCAGCCGCGCAGGTCCACCATCCCTGTACCCGGCGACAGCAGCTTTTCGTGCAGGCGGTTCAGGGGCGCGTTGCGGACGGGCGCTACTTCGAGCACCAAGGCGGCGCCGCCGGGCGCCAGCACCCGCGCGAGTTCGCCGCCGAAGTTGTGGACCACGTCATCATCGAAGCGCCGCACGAAGTAAAGCGAAGTAAGCGCGTCCACCGATGCGTCGGGCAGTGGCAGATTCTCCGGCCAGGCGATCGCATCCACCGGGCCGCGGCCGGCGGTGAGGTCGAGGCAAAGCGGCGGCTCATCCAGGCCGGCCTGCTGTGCGAGCAGGTGCGCGTAGGCTGCCGTTCCACAGCCGAAGTCGACGTAACGCCGCCCCGGTTCGAGCTCGATGAGGTCGATGAGGCGTGCTGTGCGAGGTGTGAGCAGCGCCATCCCCGCCTGTGAGTCGGTGATCGCGGCGAGTGGCGAGAACTGGTACGCCTGGCGTGACTGGACGGCGGTCCGCCGCCGGCGCATCACAGCTGGTACCCCAGCCGCACGCGCTTGCCGGCTGCCTCGGCGGTGCGCGCCGCTTCGAGCAGCCCGTGTGCCTGTGCCGGGAGTTCGGTTGCATCCGCGCGCCGGAGCAATGCCTCGGCCTGCGCATCACCGTCGAGTGCGGCTACGAGCTGCTCGAGCGAATCGCGCAGCTCGGCCGCGGGCTGCCAGACCATCTCCAGTTTCGCGCGGTCTTCCGCATCCTCCGCATCGAGGTCGTAGAACGTGGTGAGCGGCCCGAGCCGGACATCGTGGACGTTGTGCATACGGTCAGCGAGTACGATGAGCGGGTGTTCTGCACCGAAGCCGCGCATCACCGCAAACGACATGAAGGCAACGAGCGCTGCTCCGCCGCCCGGGAGTTCCGGTTGCATCCCCTCCCCCTCCACTTCAAACGTCAGACGCACCGGACTAGCGTGCGACGAGCCGCCGCTAGAGGCGAGCAAGGGGACGGGGCCCCGTGCCCAGTGCCCGTACCTGGTGCGGCCTATGCTCACTCGCGGCACTCGCGCACTCGTGCCGCGGGCTACTGCCCCCACACCTTGCCGTCGGCCACGGCCTGCACGGACGATTCCATGATGTTCCGTGCCACCGGGCCCTCCCAGCGGTCGTAGATGACGCCGTCCTTGCCGACGACGTAGACAAACGGCTCGGAGAGGCCGCCGTCTTCGCGCACGAGCCACTCGCGCGTCGTGGGGTTCAGTTCCTTCTTGTCGAAGTCGCGCCAGATCTCGATGTGTACGAAGTCCACCCGGTCGCGGTAGTCCTCCTGCAGCGACTCGACCTCTTCGTTCACCGGCCCGCAGAAGCGCGAGGTGCAGAATGCCGGGGTCGAAAAGACGACCAGCAGCGGGCGTTCCGCGGCGATGGCGTCCTTAATCTTCACGTCGTGCATATCGTTCGGTGGGTCGCCGGAGTCGATTTCGCGGATGTCGGCGACATCATTCTTCGTCAGGTTGTCGCTCTTCGGGGCGTCCTGGCCCGGCGCGGGAATGCGCGGCTTTTCGTAGACCTGGAAACCGAACGAGCTGACGCCCGTGCTGCCATCCTTCAGCGTCGCCTTCACGGCCACGCCGTACTGCCCGGCGTGCGGGAAGTTCACATCGACGTAGTAGCCCACCCGGCCGTCGTCTTCGCCACCGTGGACGTGCGTCTCCCCGTTCCCGTGTACGTGCGTGACCTCCGGCCCGACGCCCGGTGCGCTCTGAACTGGCTTGGTCGTGTAGAACGGCTCGGGGTTGCTCGGGTCCTTCAGGTCGTAGAACGTGACGAGCGCGTCCGCCCCACCCTGCGGGATGTCCTGCTTATCCGTGATCCCGAAGACAAAGTTGTTCGGCCCGACTGCCAGCTCGAGCCCTGCTGGCACCACGTTGATCACATTCCGCTGGTCAGCAGGCACGTCGGCGGCAAGGTCCATCACCGGGAACTGCTCGCCTTCGACGGTTCCGCTGTCACCGGGTCCGGCAGCGCTCGCGGAATCGTCGGGTCCGTCGCCGCAGGCAACGAACAGGAGGGACAGTGCGGCGAGCGCCGCGATCAACAGGTAGGCAGCAGAGCGGGTCAGCACAACCTGCCTAGCATAGCGAAGATTGCAGAAGTGGGCGGCAACGATTCGTAAGACAGTGCGGGCAGTGGGCTGTCGCTCTTCCCCGGGTGATGATGGTCCGGATGTTGCGGAACCTGTTCCTGGCGGTCGTTGCAGCCGTTGCCGTCTCCGCGTGCGAGCTGCTCGAAGAATTCGACGACGAGCCGGTCGCCGGTCTCCCGGCCTGCACCTGGGCACGGGTCGTGAAGGTGACGGACGGCGACACCATCCGCGTCCAGTTCGATGGCCGCGAAGAGCGCGTGCGCTACATCGGCATCGACACGCCCGAGGTGCGCGGTTCGCCCGGCGGCCCCGAACCCTTTGGCGACGAAGCGTCGGAGGCGAACGCCCGCATGGTGGAGGACGCCCGCGTCTGCCTCGAGCGCGACGTGAGCGAGACCGACCGCTACGGCCGCTTGCTGCGGTACGTATGGCTGCGCGACGGCACGCTGGTCAACGAAGAACTCCTCCGCCTCGGCCTGGCGCAAATCACCACCTATCCTCCCGACGTGAAGTACGTCGAAAGCCGCTACCTCCCCGCGCAGGACGAAGCCCAGGCCTCCCGTCGCGGCATCTGGGGCGAATAGCGCGGGCCCGCGTGATGGAACGGGGTCATCTCTCCGCGATGTACCGCATGATCGGCCGCGTCTCGTTGCGACGGAGCACTTCCTCGAAGCCCGCGGCCCGGAAAGTCGAGACGAACCCGTGGAAACCGGCGTCGGGCGTGACGCGCGTTCCGGCGGGGTCCACCGGGTAGCCTTCGACGATGCGCGCGCCGTGTGCCACGGCGTGCTCCACCGCCGCACGGAGGAGCACCCTGCCGACCCCCTGCTGCCGGAACTTCCGGTCCGTGTAGAAGCAGACGACCGCCCACGCCGGCTGGTCGTCCACTGGTTTCACGGTGCGTGAGCGCTGCACGCGCGGGTACTCGTCGCGCGGCGCGACGGCGCACCAGCCAGCGGGTGCCCCATCGACGTAGGCGAGGAGCCCTGGCACGCGGTTCTCCCGGACGACCTGCTCCATCGCCTGGCGGTTGCTCTCGCCGCGGCCCGTGCGGTACTCCTCGCTGGTCTGGCGCCACCACATGCACCAGCAGCCATCGGCCGCGCCACGCTCGCCGAATAGCGTCACCAGGTCGGGCCAACGGTCCGGGGTCAGGGGGTGGACTTCGACCGCGCTGTCACTCATCACCTGCTCCCTGTTCGCGCGCCTTCCGGCGCTGCTGGTATTTCCGAACCTTCGCGCGGTTGCCACAGACCCGCATCGAACACCACGTGCCCGAGCGGTTCTTCGAGGTGTCGTAAAAGACCCACTGGCAGGTGTCGGACGCGCAGATCTTCACGCGGTTCCACGTCCCGTCCTGTATCGCCAGGAACACCGCCGCCAGCACGCCCGCCAGGAAGCCATCGACTCCGTCTCCCGCCGCGACGAGCCGGGCATCGCCCGGGGCCCGCACCTCCACGGTCAGCGGCAACTCGGCGGCGATGCGGTTGACCGTCGCGAGCGCCTCGCGATCGACCTCGTGCTCGTGGTTCGCGCGGGCGAGCGCCCGGAGCGCGTTCCGCAACGCCAGTGCGCGTTCGAACTGGGCGCGGGTCACGGGGCCCTCGATCTGTGCCGCAAGCCATTCGCCGGTCGCGCCCGGCTCGCCCTGTGCGCGACGCTCGGCGAACCACGCCTCCAGCGCACCCGGGGAGCTAAGCGAATCGGTCGCCTCCTCCACGTCGATGCTGTTCATGAACTCGCGCACCAGGTCCAGCGTCACCGTGGGGTTGGAGCTGGCGGCGGGAGGTGGTTGCATCGCTGCCATGCCGTGAGTGTAGGCCCATTTGAGAGTCCTGTACACCGCCAAAGCGTATTGACAGGTTAGCGACACCAGCATACGGTCCACGCAGGTTAGAAAAGGGAGCATCCCTCGATGTACGACCTGGAAACGAAGTACGAGATTGCCCGCCTCGAATATGCCGCCCGCAAGCGCCAGTTCCGCTGGCGAGAAGAGTTCGCACGGCGG
>JALOAP010000107.1 GCA_023228745.1 Dehalococcoidia bacterium
TCGCTCGAGGGCGTGAACGTACGGGGATTCATCGATGCCTGTATCAGGGTGACTGGCCCCAGCACGCGGCTGACGCGGGTTACGACAGACGGCTGCGCGGTTGGCATCGCCGTGCAGGGCCCCGGTGTCACGGTGACGCAGAGCCGCGTTGGGTTGGATGCACGTGAGGGCGACGCGGTGATGCTTGCGGGCGTGCTCGTACAGGCAAGCGACGTAGCGATTGGGAGCCTCGAAGGCGATAGCTCGGAAGGGAACACCATCGGCAACGTCCATACGGGCGTGCTGTTCGCAACCGTGAGCGGCGAATTGGCAGGAGGGGTGGTCGGGGGGAACCGCATCGGCGAGGACACGGGGGAGGCGGCGCCGGTGGAGGCCGGTGTGCGGATTGAGCCGCGGGCTTCCGGCGTACAGGTCATCGCGAACGACTTCTCGAATATCACCCGGGCAGCGATAGATGTGACGGACGGTGACCCGCCACCTATTGCAAACCGCTTCGCCGGCAACCGCTATGACCTCCGGGGAGGTATGGCGATCGACCTCGGCAGTGATGGTGTCCGAAACGAGAACGGGCCCTCTGACGACGGTCCGAACCGGCTGCAGAACCACCCGGTCATCACGCGGCCCACGCAGGCATCGATCGCCGGCGAAGTACCGGGCTGTGGACCCGGCTGCATTGTCGAGCTCTATCGCGTGCGGCACGAGGCCGGTGGCGGGAACGACACGCCGACGATTCCGCTGGGGACGGTCATCACGGACGCCGATGCGGGATTCACGTTCGAGGCACCGGCGCTCGTACCCGGTGATTGGGTTATGGCAACCGCCACGGACCTTGAGGGCAACACGTCGGAGTTCGGCCCGAGTGTGCGAGTGGGCACCGGGGTGGTGCAATGTGGCAACGTCTCACTCAAGCAAGGGTGGAACCTTGTGGGGTATTTCGGTCCTGGGCCACTCGCGCTCAACGAGGCCTTCCCGGGGGAGAACGGGGCCCGGGTGCGGGCCGTCTACCAGCTGGTGAACGGAACAGAAACGTACACCCACTGGATAGCAGGAACCGCGGTGGGGCGAACGCTCACCACGCTGCATCCCGGGGAGGCGTACTGGTTCCTCGTTGACGGTCCAGTGACACTGCCCGAGGGCTTCTCGCTCGGAGTAGGGTTGCCGGTCACCCTGCTTCCGGGGTGGAACGCATTCGTCTACATCGGCGCGAGCGGCGACCCCGCGGATGCGCTCGGGGAACTGGCCGCGAAGTACTCCACAATCTACCGCTGGAACAACGATGGACCGGTGGGAGCGTGGGAGAGGTACGCCCCCCTGGCGCCCGGCTACGTCAACGGGGTCGAGGAGATCCGGGCGTGTGACTCGTACGTGATCCTGATGGACGAGGCCGGGGTGCTGACACCGCTGCAGCCGTAGCATCACCGAGGCGTATACTCGCAAGATTCTCCGCGACTGCGGCTGCGAGGCCCCCGATGACCGTCGAAATTCGTCCCTGTAAGGACAAGGAAGAGCTCGCCGATTACGGCCGGATCGTCTCCTACGTGTTCGCTTCGACTGAAGGCATGGACGAGGAGTTGGCATCGACTCAGCCGGACTGGACGACGTGCGGGTTCGTCGACGGGAAGATGGCAGCGACGATGGGGGCATGGCCGTTCACGGTGCGGCTCAACGGTGCGCCCGTACCGATGGGCGGGGTCACTGCTGTGGGGACGCTGCCGCACTACCGGCGGCGGGGGCTGCTCCGCGGGATCATGACCGAGGGACTGGCAACGATGCGGGAGCGGGGCCAGCCGATCGCTATCCTCTGGGCGAGTATGGGCGCGATCTACCAGCGGTTCGGCTACGGCCTGGCCGCCGAAAGCGTGACCTACAGCTTCGACCCGCGTTTCGCCCAGTTGCAGCGGCACGTGGAGTTGCCCGGCACGGTGGAGATGCTGGGCGTGGAGGAAGCCCTCCCGGTCATCAAGCCGCTCTACATCGAGTACGCCACGCCGCGGAACCTGATGATCCACCGGGCAATGCCGCTCTGGCAGCAGGGTGCACTCAAGCCGCGGAAGAAGGGCGAGCCGGTCTACGTTGCGGTGTACCGGGACGAATACGGGCACCCGCGGGGCTACATCACGTATTGGACCTACGAGGAGCGGCCAACCGGCCCGGGTGGCGAGCAGGTGCTGGAGGTCCGGGATTTCGTTGCGCTCGACCTCGAGGCGTACCAGGGGCTGTGGGAGTTTATCCGTCGCCACGACCTGGCGTGGAAGGTGGTGATGCGCAACGTGCTTCCCGCCGACGACATCGCGCCGGACCTGCTGCTTGAGCCGCGGATGCTGAGCAAGCAGGTGGGTGACGCGATCTGGATGCGCATCGTGGACGCGGAGCGGGCACTCGCTGCCCGGCCATACAGCGTGCGCGGGGAACTCCGGATCGCCATCGACGAGGACGACATGTGTCCGTGGAACAACGGCACGTTCGTGCTGACGAGCGATGGGCAGACGGCAATGGTGGAGCGCGACGAGAACGCGGCAGACATCGTGGTGACGCCGAATGGACTCGCGACCTTGCTTTCGGGACGGCGTTCGGCCACGGAATTGGCCCGAACGGGACGCCTCGCCGGGGCGAGCGAGAAGGCACTCCGGCTAGCGGATGCCATGTTCGCGACAGCACACGCGCCGTTCTGCCCGGACGGGTTCTAGCAGCGGCGGCCTTCCCGGTTGGTACGTGAGCCCCTGTGGCGTATCGTTCGCAGCACGGTGCCGGCCAACTGCCGGCGAGGAGAGACGAGATGGAACGGGAACTCGCGGGGAAGGTCGCTATCGTCACGGGTGCGGGCCGGATGCGGAGCATCGGGCGGCCGATCGCGGTCGCGCTTGCGCGGGCTGGTGCAAACGTCGTGATCACGGGCACCGGACGCCCCCCCGAGCGGTACCCGGAGGACGAGAAGGCGGCCGGCTGGCGCGACATCGAGAGCGTGGCGGACGAGATCCGGGCGGAAGGCGCGAAAGCGCTGGCGCTGGTCAGCGACATCCGGAGCGAGCAGGCGGTGGATGAACTCGTGCAGCGCACCGTTGCGGAGTTCGGGCGGCTCGACATTGTGGTGAACAATGCAGGAGCGGCGCGGGGCGATGACCGGCGAGCCGTCACGGACCTCGACTACGAGACATGGAAGAACGTGCTGGTCACGAACCTGGACGGGACGTTCCTGCTTTCCCGGGCGGCGGCGAGACAGCTCGTGGAGCAGGGCGAGGGCGGGAGCATCATCAACATCTCGTCGATCGCCAGCAAACTGGCCCCGGCGAACACGGCAGCGTACGCGTCGTCGAAGGCCGGCATCAATGCGCTTAGCCACTCCCTCGCGATGGAGCTGGCGCCGCACAAGATCCGCGTGAACGCTATTTGTCCGGGGATCATCGACACGTTCCGCATGGATGACCTCGGACGGGGTGAGCAGTGGCAACAGACAGTGCGGCGGATGATCCCGCTGGGCTACGCGGGCGATGGGACCGAATGTGCCGAAATGGCGGTCTTCCTCGCGAGCGACCGGGGGAAATGGATCACCGGGCAGGCGATCAACGTCGACGGCGGGACCGTCTGGGGGAACTAGCGAGCGAAAGCGGGAGTACGACTGCGAAGGGTCGTACCCTGGCGCCTCCGCGATTCGGAGGCGCGGACCAGAGCCAGCGGCTGGCTAGAGCGGAGCGAATATCACCTTGAGGACGCGCTCCCCGTTTGGGATCTCGCGCGGGTCCAACGTGCGTGGGGCCATTGCAGCTACGGATAGCCGACGGCGATGACCACGGCTGCCACTAGCTTCGGGCGGCGAAAATCCTTATTTCAGCTCGGGATGTCACGGAACGGTTACCGGGGCTCAACCCTATTTGACTGATTTTTTACAGTTTTTGTCATGTGTGAGCGTTCGTCTAAGCGTGGGCCGGGGGTACGGTTGGCTCGCCCCCAGTATGAGGAGGATAGCGCGTATTCGACTTATCGTTTGCCCACCCTCGCTGCAACGGACGACCTGGCCGGGACGGATCGCGCGGCCCGGAACGCCCCACAGCTGTCCGGCGAAGAGGAAGGCCGACAGACGAGATTGAACGGAGATTGCTGCCGAGTGCGTTTTGTGTGGCCCGGGCGGGGGGCCAGCAGGCACGGAGGGTAGCGCCCTGGTCAACGAGGGCGGCGGAGCGGTGACAGGGCAGGGAAGTTGAAGGAGTGACGAAATGAATCGGCCTCAGAACAGTACCTCGGGGGGTCGAAGGTGGAGCCGGGGCAACTCCAAGCTCACGGCAAGGGGAGGTAGTGCATGAAGAGGTATCTCTGGGGGATACCCGCGTTGACCGCGGGGATCCTCCTCGGCGCGGTCTGGCTCCTTATGGTGAGCACAAACACGTCCGCGGCGAGCAGTTTTCTCTATACATTCGATGGCACGCCATCGAAGCCGGAGTCGTTCTACTACGATCCGAACTTCGATGTACAGGTGCACTCGCGGGACACGCAGACCTGGTACGAGCTTGAGCCGATCCACGCTCAGCACGGCCCGGGCTGCGAAGGCCCGTCGATGACGCACCTGGTGAAGACGTACGAAGGCACGGTCTTCAACTGCCGCGACCACATGATGACGGCGATCAACGCGAGCGGGTACGGGATGATCTACTTCACCCCGAACCACATGGTCGACTTTTCCAACGGCGAAGCGGTGATCAAGTTCGACATCTCGACGCTGATGCTGAGCAAGCGGGACTGGTGGGACGTCTGGATCACGCCGTGGGACAAGAACCTGACGCTGCCGCTTGAGGAGTGGATGGCCGATGGCCAGGGTGAGCCCGCCAACGCTATCCATGTGAAGCTCGGCACCGAGATGCAGGTCTGTGCCGGCATCGTCAACAACCATCAGCGCCGGGACACAGGGAGCTGCCGGAGCTTCACGAGCTACGCCTCGTTCCTCGAGCCCGACCCATCGCGGCGGGACACGTTCGAAATCCGCATTTCGCGCAACCACCTGAAGGTCGGCATGCCCGAGTATGACTTCTGGTGGGAAGACACTGCGATCCCGGACCTTGGCTGGACGCAGGGCGTGGTCCAGTTCGGTCACCACAGCTACAACCCGACCAAGGACAACTCTGGTGTCCCGAACACGTGGCACTGGGACGACGTGAGCATCTCGCCATCGCGCCCGTTCAACCTCGTCCGCGCGACGCAGCGCTACGTGGAGAACAATGGGACGGTGACGTTCAATTCGCCGGCGCCGGCGAACGCACGGCTCCGCTTCAGTGCCATCGGCACGGTGGAGTTGAGCTTCGACGGAGGGAAGACCTGGTCGCGGGCGCAGCGGTCGCCGCAGGAGATGCAGAAGCGCGAGCACTTCAGCTCGTTCTGGACGCCGGTGCCCCAGGGCACGCAAAAGGTCCAGTTCCGCTTCTCGCGCGATGACTGGTGGCAGGGGCCATTCCTGGCCAAGGACTTCGCGTTCTTCTCGCTGGAGGGCGGGTCAGCCCCGGCCCCAACGAAGACGGCAGAGCCAACCAAGACGGCGACACCCGCACCGACGCAGACGGCGACGCCTGCACCCACAAAGACGGCAACGCCTGCGCCAACGAAGACGGCCACGCCTGCTCCGACTCAGACGGCAACTCCGCCGAGCACGAATCCCGTGCCCGCCGGATCGCGTATCGGCTGGGAAGGCCAGGACTGGTTCCTGAACGGCGCGAACCTGCCCTGGTACAACTGGGCCTGCGACTTCGGTTGCGGGAACAACAACGGTGTTTCGAACTCCGCCAACCGCACGACGATCGGCAACAAGCTGTCGGAGGCGAGCAAGGCGGGTCTGAAGAACATCCGCTGGTGGATGTTCCCCGGCGACCCGTGGCAGATCACGCGGGACGGGAGCGGCAAGCCGACGGGCCTGAACTCGGCAATCTACGCCGACATCGATGCAGCGCTGCAGCTCGCAGAGCAGCACGACGTCTACTTCACATTCGTCCTGTTCTCCAGCCCATCCTCGATGCCTTCGAGCTGGCTGACGAACACCAGTCACCGGCAGGCGCTGGCCGACATCGTTGGTCAGCTGGCAGCCCGCTACAAGAACTCGAACCGGGTCCTGGCGTGGGAAATCGTCAACGAGCCAGAGTTCGATATCTGGAACGGCAAGGTGCAGCAGCAGCCGACGCAGGACACCGTGCGCGCGATTGCTGGCGCCATCAACAAGGCGACGTCCACCTACGTGACGGTCGGCTCGGCGATGCTCGACGGGCTGCCGATGTGGAAGGGGATGGGCCTCGACTTCTACCAGGCGCACTGGTACGACTACATGGCCTCGGGTGACTGGTGCGCACTGTGCACCGACTACGCGAGCGTGAAGGCGCGCTACGGTCTGGATGCCCCGCTGGTGATCGGCGAAATGTTCGCCGGGCCGAGCATCAACGCCCGGGAGCGGCTCGAGAGCTTCTACTCGAAGGGGTACGCCGGCGCCTGGTCCTGGTCGCTCTTCACGGAGAAGACCAGCGACGGGATGGTCGTCGACCTGGCGGCTGCACGGCAGTTCAGCCAGGCGCACAACGACATTGGGCCCACGAAGTCCGGCGGTTCGACGCCGGCCCCGACGCCCACGAAGACCGCGACGCCAACGCCAACCGCTACCGCGACGCCGACGGTGACACCGACCGCGACGCCGACGGATGCACCGCCGGCCACACGGACGCCGAACCCGCGCCGCTGGTGGTGGCCATGGCGCCAGAACGCCGTGGTGGACACGGATGTCGTGAACGGCGACGCCGTCGCCGGCTTCGAAAGCCCCCGGATGTGGTGCTAGCCGCGGACGAATCTGTGTAGCCACCACAGGGGTAGCAACAACCTCGAGGGGGAGTGCCGAATCGGCACTCCCCCTTTGACCTGGCGACTACAATTCCTCCAGCGCCCCCCGGGAGGGTGGCATGTAATGAAGCGTGTGCTGTTGGTGGCCGGCGGCTTGATCGGCCTTGTCCTGATGACGGGCGGCATCCTTCTTGCGTACCAGGGCGACTCGGAGACGGACGGCAGGCGGGTCGTGTTGCCACAGTTACAGCGGGACGCGCAGGATACATCGCCCGCGACGAAGCCAGCCGCGACAGTGGAGCCTTCGGCGGGCAGGAACGGGACGACGGACCTCACCACGGGTGAGACCACGACGGAAGGTGGCGGTGTGCGCTTCACGTTCGATGGTGCACCGGCGCAGCCGGAGGCGTTTTACTGGATGCCGGGCTGGGACGTGCAGGTTCATTCGCGTTCGCCGGACACGTGGGAGACGCTGGAGGCCATCGCCGCGCAGCACGGCCCGAACTGCGAGCCGCCGCAGGTGTCGCACGAGATCACCGAGTACGAGGCGTCAGTCTTCCGATGTCGCGACCACCTGATGACGGCGATCAACGCCAGCGACTACGCGATGATCTACCTGACACCACCGTACCTGGCGGACTTTTCCGCCGGCGAGGCGGTGATACGCTTCGATATCTCCACCCTCATGAATAGCACGCGCGATTGGTGGGACGTGTGGCTCACGCCGTACGACGAGAACCTGACGCTGCCGCTCGAGGACTGGCTGCCGGACGCACAGGGCGAGCCGCGCGACGGGATCCACATCCGGCTCGGGGCGGAGATGCAAGTCTGCCCGCGCATCATCAAGAACCACGAAGCGGTGGAGTCGGCGACCTGCCAGGGGTTCGTCGGCTACGACAGTGTGCTCAGCCCTGACCCTGCGCGCCGCGACACTGTGGAGATCCGCGTCAGCCGGGACCGCCTCACCGTCGGGATGCCGAAGTACAACCTGACGTGGGACGAGGCAGAACTGGGCGGACTGGAGTGGACGCAGGCGGTGGCGCAGTTTGGCCACCACTCCTATAACCCCCGGAAGGATGGCGCAGGGGAGCCCGGGACCTGGCACTGGGACGAATTCGAGATTACGCCCGCGGCACCTTTCACGATCATCCGTGCGGACCGCCGGGCAGTCGCCGATGAGAGCGTCGTCCGCTTTGATGCACCGGCCCCGGCGAACGCCAGGCTGCGCTTCTCGGGTATTGGCGCGATCGAGACGAGCTTCGACGACGGGAAGAGCTGGAGCCCGGCGCAGCGCCAGCCTGAAGAGCTGCATAAGGCAGAGCACTTCAGCGCGTACTGGACGCCGATCCCGGAGGGAGTGCAGGAAGTGCGGTTCCGCTTCAAGAAGGATGACTGGTACGACGGGCCGTTCCTCGCGAAGGACCTGGCCATCTGGGCGAAGCAGGGGACCTAGCGGGAGCTTGGTGCGGCCGGCGTGACGTCAGGCGCTGGCATCGCGGGGGGTACCCGCGGACGGGGCGCACCGGGCTGCTGACCCGAAGGCGGCGCGATACTCAAGGTCGTAGACGAGGCTGAGGCTGCGGCTTGCAAGCGCATGGGCTCGCACAAAGTCGAGCCCAAGCGCAGCCGTGACCCCGGCCCCGACGGTCGCGGCCCGGAGGACGGGCACGCGTTCAAGGAGACCGGCGACGCGCCGGGTAAGCGGGTGGCGGCGGCCGAGTTCCCGCTGGACGAGGGTGAGGATGGCGACTTCGGGGTGGAGTTCGGCGAGCCGGTGGTCGTACTCAGCATATTGGCGCGGGAGCGCCAGCCAACTGCCCAGGGGGCGCCGGGCGTAGTGCCAGCCAATCGCGCTCTCGGTGAACACGAAGTGTGCTCCCGCACGCCGGAGCCGGAGCGCGAGCTCGATATCTTCCGCGCGGCGGAAGTCGGCACGGAACGGCCCCGCGGCGGTCAGCAGTTCGCGAGAGAGGAGCACGTTACCCG
>JALOAP010000108.1 GCA_023228745.1 Dehalococcoidia bacterium
GCCATATTCATCACTCCGTCTTTGCCCGGCTACCTGCTCGTGAATGGACGCGGGAAGGCTGCGGCCCTGCCGGGCAAATGGCAAGACGGCCCTACGCGGGCCCTCCGCCGCCCCCTCCCGTAGAATCCTCTCACTGCGCAGGAGGAATCACCGATGGACTACCAGGCCATTCTCTACGACGTCGAGAACGCCGTCGCCACTATCACCCTGAACAAGCCAGAGCGCCTCAACGCTTTCGACGACGAGATGCTCGCCGAATGGCATCACGCGTTGCAACGCGCGGACCAGGACCCCGGTGTTCGCGTCATCATCCTTACCGGCGCCGGCCGCGGCTTTTGCAGCGGCATGAACGTACAGGCCGAAGCCTCCGGTGCCGGCGTTCTCCGCTCCGAATCGACCGTGGCGGAGCGCCGCCATAGCCTGCGGGACCGCGTCCATCCCATCCCCCGCACGCTCATCCAGCTCGAAAAGCCGTACATCGCTGCCATCAACGGCGCCGCCGCCGGAGCCGGCATGGATATGGCCTCGATGGCGGACATCCGCTTTGCCTCCTCCAACGCCCGCATGGGCATGACCTACGTCCGCATGGGTCTCGTTCCTGGCGATGGCGGGTGCTACAGCCTGCCGCGCGCGGTTGGCACTCAGCGGGCGCTCGACCTCATCTGGAGCGGCCGCATGATCACGGCGCAGGAAGCCCTCGAGTATGGCTACGTCCTCGCCGTCTATGAGCCGGCTGAGTTGATGCCTCGTGTCCGGGAGTACGCCGAGCAACTCGCGAAAGGGCCGGCGACTGCGCTGCAGCTTTCGAAGAAGCTCGTCTACCGCTCCGCCAACATCCCCTTTGACGAGCACCTGGACATGGCTCAGATGGCGATGTTCATCGCTCAGACGACGGAAGACGCGAAGGAAGGCCCTCGCGCTTTTGTGGAAAAGCGGGAACCGCAATTCAAGGGGTTCTAACGCCTCGTGGCGTCGTAGCGAACATCGAACGGCCGGGCTTTCTCCCCGGCCGTTCGCGTTCTAGTCGTCGTCGCCCCGGCCGCGGCCACGGCCGGAGTTGCCATCATCCGATGAGCCACTACCGCCGCCTCCGCGTCCACTGCCGTTCCCGCCACTATTGGCAGGCTGCGTGGGCTGGGCTGTGACGGTCGCCGGCGGTGGCGTTGGCTGTGCGGGTTGAGTCGGCTGCGGTGGTTGTGTTGGCACCGGTGTGGGCGCCGCAGCTGGAGGTGTGGTCCCTGCGACCGAGTCGCCGTTGCTCGGCGGCGGTGGCGCCGCCACCTGCCCGGCCCGAGTCGGGATGCCGTACCGCCGTGCAAGTGCGACGGCTAGCTCCGGCTTGAAGGCCGGCAGCGGCATAAAGCCTTTCCCTTCGCAGTCGCCCGCGTACGTGATGTCCGTCCGCTGCCAGCCATCGATCCGCTGGTTGCACCCTCCGCGGCGCCCCCGCTCGGTTGTTGCCGTCTGGAACGGTCCGAATTTCACATTGGCTGGCCGAAGTTCGTCGAATCCTGCCGGCGTCGTGAAGACCTCCGCGTCGCGCAGGAAGAGGTGGTACTGCCCCATCCACCGCTTGAACAGCCGCACGGTGGTGTTCGCCGCGGCGTAGTTGGCACTCGGCCCGTCTCGCACGAGTGATTTGTCGGCGTTCCCGACCCAGACAGCGGTGGCCGCGTAGCGCGAATATCCGTTCATCCAGGTGGCCAGCGTGTCGTTTGCGCTCTGGAAGCCCTGCTGCGTGCCGGTCTTCACGCCCCCTGGGATCTTCACGCCGTCCACAAAGAAATCGAGCGCCAGGTCATCGTTCGAAGCGCCGCAGCCCCAGATGATGACGCGCGCGGTGCAGTCCGACATCACCGAATGCAGCATCCACACTGAACCCGGGTCCACCACCTGCACCCGTTGCAGGTCGGCACCATGTTCGTACAACAACTCACCGTTGATCCCTTCGACGCGGAGCACTGTCACCGGGTCCAGCGCGCGCGTGCCCGGGAGCCGCAGGTACCCGCGCTGGAATAGGAGCCGCTGCTGCAGGGCACGGTCGTAGTCGTCCCCTTCTGCGGTAGAAAGCGACAGGAGGTCGTCCGGGTCGATCACCTCCCCATAAGCGGGCACACCCACCATGAACCCCATATTCGCAATCGTCGCGTTCATGTAGGCCATGTCGATCGGCCGCACATTCGCACCGCCCGTGGCGATGGACGGCCCATAGCGCACCGCATCATGCGAGTAGAACGTCGGGTCGAAGCTGTCCTGGAGCGTGGTGATGCCCAGCGCTTTTGCCATGCCGATCACGTTCTCGATGCCCGCTTCCGTCGCCACCCTGAACGCCGGGACATTCTGCGACCCGCCAAGCGCCAGCCGCATCGTGATCAGCCCTTCGCCTCCACCGCCGGGCCGCGGGTTCGTGATGGTGACCCGATTCTCGGGCAGGACGTTCTGGTCGTCACTCAGCGAGAGCGGACTGGTGTCCCAGATACTGGAGAGCGGCGTCTTCTGCAGCTTGTCGAGCCATGTCAAATACACCGCCGGCTTGAATGACGAGCCCGGCTGATTGATCTCCGTCAACTGGTCGATGTTCCCGGCAATCGTGGGGTCGGAGGTGTTCCTGGGGTCGATGTTGGGCGCATAGACGATGACCTGTCCGGTCGCGGGCTCGATGGTCGCAATTGCTGCGTTATGGCAGTCGCACCGCGCCTCCAGCCCGCTGATGATGGCCGCATACATCATCTCCTGGGCCTTCTGCGTCTTCGCCCAGTCCAGGCTGCTGGTCACGGTGTAGCCGCCGCTCCGCACACTGTCCGCGCAGCTGTCAGTCCCGGGCGTCCGCGGCAGCAGGCCTGCTTCGCACATCCGCACCAGGCGTGGCTCCACTTGTGACTCGATCCAGGCCTGGGCTTTCATCTCCGGCGTCGACGGGTAGACCTTGATGACCTCCCGCTTCGCCTGCGCGACCTGTGCCGGTGTTGCTCGCCCGTGTGCCACCATCAGGTCGAGAACGTATTCTTGGCGCAACTTGGCCTCGCCCGCGAGTGTGGTCCGTCCGAGTTCGTCCACCGCACAGGCGTCGCCCTCCATCACGCAGTTCAGGCGCGGGTGATACTTGGTCGGCGCCGAAGGGATGCCGGCCAGCACCGCCGCTTCGGCCAGCGTCAGGTCCTTCGCGTGCTTGCGGAAGTACCCTTCCGCGGCCGCTTCGATGCCCACATACCGGTCCGCATACGAAATCGAGTTCAGGTACCACTCCAGGATCTGCTCCTTGGGTGCGTCCTGTTCGAGCTCGAAGGCGTAGGCGATTTCCTTCAGCTTCCGGTCCAGCGTCCGCGGCGCGATACAGACCTTCGTGCCATCTACCACCTCGCAGTCAGTGCTCAGGTAGATGTTCTTCACGAGCTGCTGCGTGATCGAAGAGCCCCCGGTCCCGGAGCCAATCCCTCCCCCGGCGTAGTTCTCCCAGGCCGCACGGATGAGCCCCGTCGGGTTCACTCCCGGGTTCGTCCAGAAGCTATTGTCCTCCGTTGAAACCGTGGCCTCGATCATCCACGGCGACATCTCCGCCAGTGGGATCGGGTTCAAGAGTTGCCCCTGGGGATTAAAGATCGCGCCGAGGTACACGCCCTCGTCCGGCCCCCCGCGGTCGTAGATCTTTGTCAGTCCCACGTACCGCTCGGCGATCTTCTCCTCGATAGGTACGTAGCCGTCCGCATACGATTGGTACGCGAAGAACAGCGCGCCCATCGCACCCGCGGCCGAGACGGAAACGAACGCGAAGAGCGCCAGTGCGAACGGGAGAATCCAACGTACGCCCTGGCCCCGGCGATCCTCGTACCGATTGCGAAGCAAGCGCCGCTTCACCACTACGTTCACGCAAATTCCCCTCCAGACAAAGACGGCGCCACACAGCCCCGCGCCATATGACACCTAGGCTACGGGGCGGGCAGTCAGCGTCTTATCGGCCTTACTCGCGTGCGGATAACAACGCGGTGACAACCTCGCAGCATCAGGCCGGGGGAGACGCGCGGCGCGCGGCGCTGTAGGCTTGCGCCGCCATGCATCCGCTGGTCATTGGTCACGCCGCCGCCGCGGGAGAGGCCCCTGCGAACACCCTGGCGGGCGTCCGTTCGGCCCTCGCGTCCGGCGCCGAGGCGATGGAGATCGACGTACAACTCTCGGCTGACGGCGTCCCCGTGCTCATGCACGACACCACCGTCGATCGGACCACCAGTCTGCGCGGCTCTGTCCGTGACTACACGTTCGCCGAACTGCAGGCCACCGACGCAGGCGAGGGGGAGCCGGTGCCCTCGCTCGGCCAGGTTCTCGAACTGGTCGCCGGCCGCCTGACAGTCATGTGCGAACTCAAGGCAACGCCGGGGCACGCGGACCAGGACGAGGCTCTCGTAGACGGTGTACTCGCGGTGATCCGCGTACATGAAGCCCGGAGCTGGGCCGCCATCCACTCGTTTTCACCGGACATCGTTGCACGGTCGCGCGCCACCGACCCGGGGCTCTCCGCCGCCATTATCAGCCCGGCCGTGCGTGGCCCCCGCCTCGAACGCCTCCTCGGTGCGACGCTGAAACGCAACGCACAGGCCGTCTCGGTCCACCACGAGTGCGTCGACCGCGCGGCCGTCCTTGCAGCGAAGCGGCGTCAGCTTTGCATCTGGGCCTGGACCGCGGACACTCCCGCCGATTGGCAGCGCCTCGCCGATGCGGGAGTCGACGGCATCATCACGAACGTGCCGCACCAGCTCCGCGCGTTCCTCGGCTGATCGCCTACCAGCTCCCGCCGCCGCCCCCACCACCGCCGCCGCCAGATGAACCGCCGCTGAAGCCCGAGCCGCCCGACGAACTCGGAGTGCTCGAGATGGTCGAGGTCACCGAGTTCGAGAAGGTCCTCATGTTGGCCACAAACAACGCCGTGCTGAAGCGATCGCCCGTGTACCAGCCCAGGGACGTGTCTAGCTCTTCGTTATCCAACTGCTCGAATGCCTTCGCCCACTTGTCCACCGCGCCGAAGACGATGGCGTAGGGGAGGTAGCGCGCGAAGATGTTCCGCTGCTCGTTGAACTCCTGCATCCGAGTCTCCGCTGTCACGATGTAGTGGCGGAATCCGAGCACCCGGCGCAACGCCTCGCTGCCGGTCGCTGTCCGGCGCTTCATCGACGGGGCCAGCAACAACAGCGCCACACCGCCGAGCGCGACGGGCAGTCCGAGAAGCGCACGCCCGAGCGTGAGCCCCGCGAGAACGGCGAGGCCGGCCCCGAGTGCCACGGCGCCGAGCCCGATGATGAACCAGAGCTGCTGCGCGCTCTCGGGCTTCGAAGAGAACCAGTGACGCTCCATCGCGTCGGCATAGAGTTCGCTCTTCACCTTCTTCAAGTTCTCCGCGAACTTGTCCTTCAGCTTCGAGAGCAGCACGCTCTCGCGCCGTGGGAACAGCGCGTCCCAGAGCACCTGTTCATAGGGGAGCAGCGGGTCGTCTTCGTTCTGACGCTTCTCCAGCCGCCAGTCCTGCTTCCCTCTTCGGCTTTTCTTGGGGATCTCCGTGATGTGCAGGTGCCCGCGCACCGCCAAATCCACGATCGTCGCCGTCACGTCCAGCGAATCGGCCCGCTCATCGAGGATGACGCCCATCTGCGCCGGCTTGAGTCCGTCCGGCGGCAGGAACTCCACCACCACGTCCTGTTTCGCGAAGAGTGGCCGCGTGTGCTCCGTCGGGTCGTTCGTCAGGTAGTAGAGCGACCGGTAGGAGCGGTCGCGGCCATGCCGCCACCAAAGCGCCACGACCGCGCCAAGGCTCAGGATCGCCATAATCACGGCGCCGCCGATTTCGAGCGCGTCCAGCTCGAAGTAATCATCGATGCTCGGTTTGTCGTGAAGGAGCGGCGGGGGCACATCGACCGTGCCCTTCGGGAAGCCCACCAGGATGGTTATCCCCTGGCGCCAGAAGAGCGGCCGCGTCGTCGCAAACGTGGCCACACCGTCACCCTCCGCACTCGTGGCGCATTCGCGCTCCGATCCAACCGAGCCTTCCCAGCACGTGAGTTGGAGGTCTGACCCTCCCGGCACGCGAACTTCGACGCGCGCCGACTCGATAGCCACCTGCCACTGGTGTCCCGTTGCGTTCCAGTACAGTTCATCGTGGTTCGGGTACGAATCCAGCGCCCGCTCCAGCCGGTAGCGAATCACATACGTTTGTTCCCCGCTCACGGTGCGCTTTGCGTCGCCGATCTTGATGTGCTTCACGCCGCCATCGGTGGAAACCTCGTACTTCACAGGGTTGCCAGCGGCGTCCTGCACGGAGATCACCTGTACGGGGTACTCGCGTTCAAATCCCGGCCTGCAGGGGTAATCCGGTGTGAACTCCGGCTCGAGCTCCTCCACCGTTTCGTCCGAGCAGTCCTGCTTCACGATGAGCGAGCGAAAGATGCCGTGCCTGTCCGGAAGGTCTTCGAAGTCCCAGACGATCTGCTCGGTGACGAGGATGCTTCCATCCTCCTGGATCTCGTAGAGCGCATCGAACGAGCGCATCGCCTCTTCGGCGCGCGCGACTCTTGCGGGCAGCGCCAGCGCTACCGCCAGGAACAGGGCAATCAGAAGCAGAGGCCGGATACCCGGCTCGGAGACAACTTTCCTCACGGCCGGTATGATCGTCCGCAATCGCGATTCGGCAAAGTCCCGCGTCGCGGAAGTCAGGGCATTCCCCGATCAAGGGTGGCTATGGAAGCATTCGACTACCTTGCGCCGCGTTCGCTCGCCGAGGTCTACGACGCCATCGGAAACGGACGCCGGAGCTTACTGCTCGCCGGCGGGACCGATGTCATCGTTCAACTCCGCGAAGGGCGGCGGAGCTGCGATCAACTCATCGACATCAAGCACATCGAGGAACTCACGCGCCATGCGTTCACCCCGGATGGCACGCTCGAAATCGGTGCGGCCACACCGCTCGCGGAGCTGTACGAGGATACCGAGGTGCGCCGGCGCGTCCCCGCGCTGGTCGACGCCATCTCCATCATCGGTGGTATCGCGATCCAGTCTCGTGCCAGTATTGGCGGAAACGTCTGCAACGCGAGCCCGGCCGCCGATTCCACCCCGGCACTCATCGCACTGGGGGCCACGCTCCTCCTCGGCTCGAAGAGCGGCAACCGCGAACTGCCCGTCGAAGAGTTCGTGATAGGCCCGGGCCGGAACGCCCTGCAGCCCGGCGAAATCCTCCTGCAGGTGCGAATTCCCGCGCCGGCCGCAAACTCCGGCGCCTTCTACCACCGCTTCATCCCTCGTAACGAGATGGACATCGCGGTTGCCAGCGCCGGCGTGAGCCTCGCGCTCGACGCGAACAGCGAACGAATTGAGTCCGCCCGGGTTGCACTTGGCGCCGTCGCCGCCACCCCCTTGTTGGTGCCCGCCGCCGCGGAAGCCTTGCAGGGCCAGGCGCCCACCACCGAGATCTTCGCGAAGGCTGGTGAAGCGGCTGCCGCCATGGCCAGCCCCATCACCGACATGCGTGGCTCCGTCGCCCAGCGCAAGCACCTGGCGAAGGTGCTCACGGTCCGTGCGCTCGAACGTGCACTCCAGCGATCCCGGGAGGCTCGATAGATGGCCCGAACCCATGTGACCACCCGCCTTAACGGCGTCCGCACCGACTTCCTCTGTGAGCCACGGCAAAGCCTGCTCGAAGTCTTGCGCGACGAAATCGGCCTCACCGGCACCAAGGAAGGCTGTAACAACGGCAACTGCGGTGCTTGCGCGGTGCAGATGAACGGCCGCGTCGTGAACTCTTGCTGCGTCCTTGGTGTCGAGGCCCAGGATGCCGACATCACCACCATCGAGGGCATCGCGGAAGGTGACCAGCTCCACCCGCTGCAGCAGGCGTTCCTCGAAGAGGCGGCGCTCCAGTGCGGCGTCTGCACCCCGGGCTTCATCGTCTCCGCGAGGGCGCTGCTCGAAAAGGAACCCGATGCCGATGAGCAGCGCATTCGCTTCTGGCTCGCTGGCAACCTCTGCCGTTGCACTGGCTATGACAAAATCGTCCGCGCAGTCCAAAAAGCATCGGAGCAGATGCAGGAGGCGAAGTAGCCATGACGAGCGTCGAATCCCGCGAGTTCAAGGTCATCGGCACCCGGCCGATCCGCCCCGACGGCGTGGAAAAGGTCACCGGCAAGGCGCAATACGGCGCGGATATCCGGCTCCCCGGGCTCATCTACGCTCGTGTCCTCCGAAGTCCGCACGCCCACGCCCGGATCCTCTCCATCGACACCACCGACGCAGAAAACCATCCCGGCGTCTTCGCCGTCCTCACCTCAAAGGACCTGCCCGTCGCCGATGACGCGATCCAGGAGCTCGGCGAGGGAGCGGTGAACCTGCGCGAACTCAGCGATAACGTGCTCGCCTCCGACAAGGCGCTCTACAAAGGCCACGCCATCGCTGCCGTTGCGGCCATCAATGGCCACGTCGCGGAGGAGGCCGCTCGCAAGATCCGCGTTGAATACGAAGTGCTGCCCCCGGTGCTCAATGTCCGCGATGCCATGCGGCCCGACGCGCCCCTGCTGAGTGAGACACGCTTCACAAAGTCCATCGCCGGCGAGGCCACCGATCGGCCGAGCAACATCGCTCAGCATCTTCAATTCAAGGGCGGCGACGTCGAAACAGCCTTCGCCGAGGCGGACCATATCGTGGAGCGGGAATACACCACGCAGATGGTCCACCAGGGCTACATCGAGCCCCAGACCTCAACTGCCAACTGGAACAGCGACGGCACCGTTACGATCTGGA
>JALOAP010000109.1 GCA_023228745.1 Dehalococcoidia bacterium
CCGCAGATGCCGCAATACGTCACGCGGATGACCGCCTGGCGGCCCGTCGGGACCGGGTCCGGTACCTCTCTCACGACGAAGCGACCGCCGTCTTCCAGGATTGCTGCTCGCATAGGTCCTCTTTTTCCGTGCGGTGGTGCGCGGACTCTAGGGAGCAGGAGGGTGCGCGTCAACGACGAGACGACTTGCCGGTCGCGAAGCCATCGCGAGAGGAAGGGCGATTGCGATGACGCCGGGCGCCACTTCCGCTCGCTACTGTGCGAGCAAAGGAGGACTCAGATGCTCTGGCTGCTGTTGCTGGTCCTGCTATTGGCACTCGTGTTCGGCGGACTCGGCGTGTTTGTGGCGAAGGTGTTCCTCGTTGGGCTCCTCGTCGCGCTGGTTGTCGGCCTCATCGGTGGCGGTGCGCTGATGCGCGGCAGCCGGCACTGACGTGCGCGGCGTCAGGCGCGCACGTACTTCGCGCCGTCCCAGGTGATCCAGCTCCCGGCCGCGTCCGTTGTCTGGCCGCGGACATCGAGTTCGGTGCGAAGCAGGCTGACTTCTTCCTCGGTTGGCGGTTCGAGCACCTCGACGTCGTCCGCGACGAGCGGCTTCCATTCGCACTCGGCGAGGATTTCATCCACGGTGACCCAGGGGACACGCCCGATGAGCCGCAGGCGCCGGTCGAGGTAGTCATAGACGGCCCAGGGCGTGACCACGCGCCAGGGCCCCGTATCGGCCGGGAGTCCAGCCCGTTCGCGGGCACCGGGCGTGCCATCGAGAAAGCCGGGTGACGAGATGAAGTCGACCTGCTTCACGAACTTCCGGCGAATTTGGTCGGTGATCACGATCGTGCGCCAGCAGCAGGCGGCGATGGTATCGGCGCCGCCCGGCCCGCCGAAGCGGCGCGAGCCCGGTCCGTATTCGCCGAGCACGGTGGAGTTGATGTTGCCGTGCTGGTCGATCTGCAGGGTGTTCAGGATGCCGTAGTCCATGTGCCCGAGCTGGGCGTGGAAGCCGGCGGTGTTCATCGTGCCCCAGTAGAGGGCGTGGTGGACGGCACGGGAGGCCACCATCGTCATCATCGGTTCGAAGGGCAGCAGCGGTTCCGGCGCGACGACGCCATCTTCGGTCACATACTGCGCGTTGGGTGCATAGAGCTTCTGGCCGAGGAGCACCGAATAGAGTGGCGTACCGCCACCAGCTGCCCAGTAGGTACGGCCATCCTCGATCATGCGGGCAACGATGCACATCGCCACTTCGCGGTCGGAGAATGCGTCGGCGCGAGTCATGCGCGGTATCCCTCCCTGGCTGGTGCTTCGCGTCGCTTCATTTCGAGCAGCTTCTGGAGGCCGACGCGCTTTTCGAGCATCTCTTGGAAGGTTGCGAACGGCGTGACCCACTTGTCGAGGTAGGCTGGCACGGTGTCGCTCATGATCGCCTGGAAGATCTCCATCACGGCCGCCGGGTCCGAGCCGTAGTAGCCCGGGCACGTGCCGGGATACGACCCGAACGGCGACTCGACGACTGCGTCGACAGCGTAGTAGGGGATCGATGTGGAGCCGGGCGCGGACCGGATCTCGCCCGTGGAGATGATCTCCTCGGCGCTGATAATCACTTTCTTCGAGGCGAGAGCCGAATCCACGTCGGAGATGCCAGTACCGAAAATGCGCGCGTTGCCGTACACGTCGGCCTGGTGGACGTGAATGATGGCGACATCGGGGTTGAGCGCCGGCACGATAGTGATGGGCTTGCCGCTGTAGGGGTCACGGATCAGCTTCGCACCGGAGTGTTCGAACCCGTCCGTCCCGCCGAGGGAGCGGACAGGCAGGAACGGCACGCCCATGGCGCCAGCCTGGAGGCGCAGGGCCATGACGACGTTACTGTATTCGAACACCTCGAAGGTGCCCGCATCGATGGCTTTCTGGATGCCGGGGGTCGAGAGAAAGAAGCCACAATCGGCCTTACTCGTGCAGCCCGCCCCGAGCAGGAGGGCGACATCCACATAGGTGAACTTGCCCGCAAGCCAGAGGTCGCGCTTCTGTTGACGGATGATCTCGTGGACGACCGCGTTGGGCCCGCGCATCAGGTAGTTGCACTCGTAGGCCACGTAGTCACCGTCGGCGACGAAGCGCGAGACCGCCTCCTTTGCCGACATCAGGCGTGGGGTGAGCGAGCGGTCCTTGTGGTCGCGTACATGGGCGCGGAAGGCGTCGAGATCGACGGGGAGATAGGCGCCCTGTCCCTCGCGGAGAACCTCGATGGTGGCTGTGGAAGTGACGGTAGTCATGCCGTATCTCCTTGTTCGCTGGCGGGCGGGGCGCCCTGGAGTCGCGCCCGGCCCGTCAGCTCAAGCAGGCGTCCCTCAACGCACGAGGACGGTGACACACATCGCGGCGGCGTCGGTGCCGATCGAACCACCACCGTTCTGCGCGAGCGCCACACGTGCGCCCTCCACCTGCCTGTCTCCACCTCGCCCCTGTAGCTGTTCAGTCAGTTCCACGACCTGGGCGATACCGGTAGCACCGACGGGGTGGCCCTTGCGGAGCAGGCCGCCGGACGTATTCACAGGGATGCGGCCACCGAGCCGGGTCGCACCGGAGTCGATGAGCGCTCCACCTTCGCCGCGAGGGCAGAGGCCGAGCGACTCATAGGCCATCAGTTCGGCGGGGGCTGAGGCATCGTGTACCTCGACGACGTTGAGGTCTCCCGGGCCGATCGCTGCCTCCTCATAGGCCTCCCGGACACAGACCTCGAACGCGCCGGGTTCGTCGCCGCCATGGTCCCAGCCGGAGCGCAGCACCGTGGACACCACACGCACAGGATTCGTGAGGCCGAGTTCACGCGCCTTCCGCTCGCTGACAACGATCGCCGCCGCGGCGCCATCGCCAATCGGCGAACACATGGGGCGAGTCAGCGGCTCGGCGATCATCGGTGCGGCGAGTACATCTTCCACCGTGAGTTGCTGGCGGAACTGGGCCCTCGGGTTCAGGCTGCCGTGGAAGGAATTCTTGGCGGCGACGGCGGCGAACTGCTGGACGGTAGTGCCGTAGCGCTTCATGTGGTTGCGGGCGGCAGCCGCGTAGATGTCCATGAACATCGAGCGCTTTTCGCCGGCACCACCGGCCGCGGCTTCGGCTCCCGTCTCTTTCGCCCCGGCCTGCAGGCGCGCCATGATGTCGGCGAGCGCCTCGACGTCCACGGCGCCGCTGAAGGCGGCGAAGCTCTTGCGCTTGTCCTCGTGGTAGAGCTTCTCCGCACCAAGCGCGAGCACGACATCGTAGATGCCCGCGGTCACCATGGCACACGCCTGGTGGAACGCGGTGGAGGCACTGGCACAGGCGTTCTCGACGTTGATAACGGGGAGCTGGCCAATGCCAATCGAGCGGAGGATGACCTGTCCGCGGATGCATTCCTGCCCCGTGACGAGGCCGGCCGCGGCATTCCCGACGAAAGCTGCCTGGAGTTGGTCAGCGGTGAGGCCAGCGTCGGCCAGGGCCCCCTTGACGGCCTCCGCTCCGATGGACTTCAGCCCCTGGTCGAGCATTTTGCCAAAAGGAGTCATCCCGACCCCGGCGACAATCGCATTTACCTTCATCGTTGCCTCAGATCAGCCCGTGGCCCTTGATGCCAAGCGCGTTCTTCAAGTACTCGAGTTCGGCCTCGCGCCAGGGAAGGGGCGCGGGCTCCTGGATCATCCCATCCGCCTTCAGCTCCTCGACAACAGCGGAGCTGCGGGGGAAGGGGGTGTCGTAGGAGTTCATTTGAAAGAGCCGTTCGAACGGCTGGCGGGGCCGCTGGCCGCCGGCTTCGGGGCTCTCCGCCGGGTAGCCCACGGTCTGGAGCAGGAGCACCCGGCAGCTATCGGGGAGCCCAAGGTTCTGGCGTACCTTGTCGCTGTTCCCGGAGCCGAGGAAGCAGGTGCCGAGGCCCTGCTCGAACGCCATGAGCGTGGCCTGGGCGATCCCCTGTCCGCAGTCCACCTCGCTGATGCCGGGCTGCTTCAGCTGTTCCTTGATTCCGGAGAAGAAGGGAATGAGCTTTTGTTCCAGAGCCTCGCGCTTCCCTTCGCCGAACCCGAGCGCACCGGCCTCGAGCAGTTCGCGCAGGCGATCACCCTGTTCGTCGACCGCGGCTGCTTCCAGGTACCAGACGATCACGACGGGCGCCAGGCGGATCTGGAAGCCAGCGATGGGCGCAGTGATGGCGTCAAGCGTTTCTTGCGGCGCGCTATCGCGGAACACGACAACCGCACGGAGCGACTGCACGTTGCCCCAGTGCGATGCGATGCGCGCCGCTTCCAACATGCGCTGGATCTTCTCCGGCTCCACCGGCTTGTGCGGGAGCAAGAAGCGGACCGAGCGCCTGCGCCCAATGACCTCGCGGAGTTCCATTGGTACCTCCAGGTGACTAGAGCCGCGTTGCACCGACGAGACTGAGGACGTCGTTGCAGCCGTCTTCAATCATCGAGGCGCGTGCATCGCGCATGAGCTTTTCGATCGGAAAGTCCCTGGTGAGGCCGTTCCCGCCAAAGATTTGGAGCGCCGCGCTGGCGGTTTCGAAGGCGGTGTTCGTGGAGAACACTTTGGATGCGATGGAGTACTGCAGGAGTGGCGGGCTGGTCGTCGTGTTGTAGTAGGCGACACGGCGCGAGAGCGAGCGGGCGGCTTCGACCTGGGTGAACATCCGGAAGAGCCGTGCGCGCACACTCTGGTGCTCGAAGATGGCCCGTCCGCCCTGGACGCGCGTCTTCGCGTATTCGATCGCCATCTCGAGTGCTGCCCGCGCGACACCGACGAAGATGGAGCCCATGCTCGCGTTCGCACCCGTGAGGATCTGCTCGACGACGGCGGCGTAGGCGTCCGTCCCGACGACCATGTAGTCAGCGGGGATTCGCACATCATCAAAGAAAATTTCGCCCTGGTTCAACGCGCGCTGACCGAGCTTGTTGGTCGGCTTGCCCCGCGAGACGCCCGGCAAATCGAGCGGCACCACAGCCACGCCACCGCCCTGGAACCCCTGTGCGGGGTCGATGGTGCAGAAGAGAGCGGCAACGGTGGCGATGGTGCCATTCGACACCCACGCGGACTTTTGGCCGCGGATGATGTAACTGTCGCCATCCGGGATGGCCACGCAGTTTGGCTTCAGCGATGAGTCCTTGAAATGCGACTCGCTGACTGTAAGGGTGTCGCTGCCGTGGTCGGGTTCGGTCACGGCCCAACAGCCAATCTCTTCTCTGCCAGCCTGGACATACCGCTCGATCAGCGCCGGCCGGCCGGACATCAGGGCGAAGGTCTTGTGGAAGTTGGAGACGCCGAGACTAATGGCGAGGCCCGAGTCGCCCCACCCCATCTCTTCGCTGACGAGTGATCGCAGCCGCGCTCGCTCCAGGGGCGACAGGTCCAACGAGGCCGATTCGATGTCTGCCAGTCCAATCTCCCGGTATTGGCGGAAGACGTCCCAAAGGAGCGAGTGCGGCGCGATGACATCTTCCGGGTCGGGGAGGAGATCCAGCGCGCGGCCCGCAGGTCGCATGACCTCCTCGGCAAACCGGCGGGCCGTGGCACGTACGGCCTGCTCGGCCTCGCTGAGGTTGAGTTCGATATCCGCGAGCATGTTTTCATCCCCGTCCAGAAGTTCGGCGACTGTGCTGCGATCCTTCCTGGCGGTGATATGACGGCGATCATGTGGCCTCGCCCTGTGCGGCTCGTAGCGTCGGGCGCAACCCGGATATCCCGGATATGGGAGGCAGTTATGTTTGCTCCGTCTATCAACGTCGACCTCGAGCAGCTTCAGAAGGCCACCGAAGAGGAGCCCGCGAAGAAGGAGAAGCCCCAAGCTCGCAGCACGCGCCGCAAGGGGAAGGGCACGGCAGAGCAGAAGCAGGACTGAGCGCCCAGGCGCCGCCGCTATGACTACCGTCAGCACGCCCCCGATAACGCTCCGGCGCCTCGCACCCGTGGAGGCGCATAAACGGCTCGAAGAACTCCTCGCGCAGCCCTACGAATACCGGGAGTGGGAGGACGTCTACCGGGATGAGTGGACCTGGGACCGCGTCGTCAAGGTGACGCACACCCGGGTCAACTGCATCTCCGCCTGCTCGCTCGATGCCTACGTGAAAGACGGGATTGTGTGGCGCGAGGAGCAGAACGCCACCTACGAGAAGTCGTTCGACGATGTCCCGGACTTCAACCCGCGCGGCTGTCCATCGGGCTGCATCTACAGTGCGCTCATGTACGACCCGATGCGAATCAAGTACCCGCTGAAGCGTGTGGGTGCGCGCGGGGAAGGCAAGTGGGAGCGCATCTCGTGGGACCAGGCACTCACTGAGATCGCAGATAAGTTGCTCGATGTCGTCGAAGAAGACGGCCCCGAGTGCGTTGTCTACGACAACGGCACGACTAACCTGGACTTCGGGATCGGGTCGCCGATGGAGACGCACCTGTTCGGCACCGGCATCGGCAGCACGACGATCGACTCCTACGCGGGGGTGGGCGACCTGCCCGTTGGCCTCATCCAGACATGGGGCCTCTATATGACGGAGGGGACCGCGGACGACTGGTTTCTCTCCGACTACATCCTGATGTGGATTGGCAATCCATCCTATACGCGGGTGCCGGAGGCGCACTTCCTCTGGGAGGCGCGCTACCGGGGGGCGAAGGTCGTCTCCATCGCCCCGGACTACAACGCCTCGACAATGCACGCGGACCGCTGGCTGAACGTGCGCTACGGCACCGACGCGGCGCTGGCGCTCGGGATGATCCATGTGATCCTCGAGGAGGGGCTGTACGACGAAGCCTATGTGAAGGAACAGACCGACCTGCCCTTCCTGGTACGCACCGACACCGGGCGCTTCCTGCGCGAAAGTGATGTGCGCGAAGGGGGCTCCGAGGCCGAGTTCTATGTGTGGAACGAGCAGAACGGCCGTAAGGAGTGCCCGCCGGGGACCTGGGGTTCGAACCGCCAGACGATCGCGCTCGGTGAATGGCTCGAACCGGAGCTCGAAGGCAAGCACGTTGTGCGGCTAAAGGATGGCCGCCGGGTGAAAGTGGAGACGGTGTTCGAGCGGCTCAAGCGGCGGGTGGCGGAGTATTCGCCGGAGGTGGTCGCGGAGATCACCGGGGTCGCAGCAAACAATATTCGCACCGTTGCCCGGGAGTTCGCGGCCGCCAAGTCGGCGATGATTTACTCCTCGTGGGGTGCGTGCAAGCACTACCACTCCGACCTGTTCCAGCGCGGTATGGCCTACCTCTGCGCGCTGACCGGCAATTCGGGCGGGAAGCCGGGGTCGGGAATCAAGGTGTCGACCTGGTGGCCGCCCCCAAACGGGGTGCTCACCGGCGGCACACTGGGTGGGCCACAGGTGCGGCTCAACACTGAGCCCCAGCCGGGGCTGCCAGTCGACCGCGTGGGGGTACAGGAGCTTGCGAAGCTGACGTACCAGGCGGGACGACTGGGGAGTGCAACGCCACTCATCCCGTGGCTCTATGCACACGACCCGAAGTGGGCGGCCATCGCCTCGCGCGACGAGTACAACGACCCGGCGCTTCAGCGCCCGGTGCGGGAGTACATCGACGAGGCGCTCGAGCAGGGGTGGCAACCGATTTCGCCGCGCCCGCCGAAGCGCCCACGCTTCCTCTATTTCTCAGGGCCAAACCCGCTTCGCCGCTGGCCCAGTCCATCGACGATCCGCGACAGCCTCTGGGCGAGCATCGACACGATCGTGACACTGGACTTCCGGCTCTCAACCTCGGCCATGTGGTCGGATTATGTCCTGCCTGGTTGCGGGTACTACGAGAAACCGGGAATCAAGTACACGAGCAGCTACATTCCCTATGTGGTCGTGGGCGACCGCGCAGTGCCGCCCCTGTACGAATCGAAGCACGAGTGGGATGTGGCGTTGCTGCTCGCTGAGAAGATCCAGGAGCGGGCGCGGGCCCGCGGCCTGGAGCAATACACCGACACCCGCGGAATCGAACACCGCCTCGACCAGTTGCACAACGAGCTGAGTGCTGACGGTGCGTACCAGGTGGGCGAAGAGGGGGAGGAGCGGGCACTCGACTACATCCTGCAGTACTCCGCCATCACCAGGCAGAGCGAACTCGGCGAGGGTGCCTGGTCGAAGGCAGCCGAGAAGGGGATGGTGAAGATCAAGGGTGTCCAGCCATCCGCGCTCGCCCTGCTCTTCAACTCGGTCTTTAGCGACTACGACGAAGAGCGCCCCATGAACTCGTGCGGTTGGTTCATCAACCGGAAGAACCCGTGGCCCACCCTGACCGGGCGCCAGCAGTTCTACCTGGACCACGAGTGGTTCCTCGAGATCGGCGAGGAGTTGCTCACGCACAAGGAGCCAGTGGCTGCGGGCGGACCCTACCCGTTGCGCATGACCGGCGGTCACACGCGCTGGAGCATGCACTCCATCTGGCGGGCGAGCGAGGAACTACTGCGCCTGCAGCGCGGTGAGCCCGTGGCCTACGTCTCGCAGATCGATGCGGGCGACCGCGGCATCCGGGATCACGACCGGATTCGCCTCTGGAACGACGTCGGATCGTTCGAGCTTCGCGCGAAGATATCTCCGAGCGTGCAGCCGGGGAC
>JALOAP010000110.1 GCA_023228745.1 Dehalococcoidia bacterium
CACTGTTCGAAACCGCAGAGACCAACCGCATTTCGCTGCCGCACGCGCTCTTTGTAGGCGAGGTGCTTCACGAGGTCGTCATACTTCAGACGGCAGCGTGTGCGTGTACACACAGCATTTTGGTCCTCCTCCACGTAGCGATGCTCGTGGCAGAAGGCGCGGCCACAATACTGGCAACGGTTGATGGCCGGCTTGTGACAGCGGGAAAACCGGCCGCCGGCCTGGCACGCGGAGGGCATGCGGATGCTTCTCGAGCGACGAAGTTGATCGATCGTGGGCCGGGGCCCGAGAGACGTCAACGAGTGCCGGCGCTAGGGTGAGCCAAGCCAGAGGCAGGCGCCGGGACCGCGGGGAGTGACAATCGAACCGGCCTGCTTCCAATCGCTCGCGTGAAAGAGGTCCACGCGATTGCCGGCGTTTGAGACGACGGCGAGATAGTCCCCGGACGGACTGAGGCAGAGCCCATCGGGGCGATCGCTGACAGGGATTCGTCGTTCGATCTGGCCGCCGTGGAGGTTAACGAGGGCAACCTCGGAGGTGTCGACGAGTGCGACGAGCACGCGAGCTTCGTCCAATGGGATGACGCGGACGGGGCTGCCCTCGAGGGGGATGCGGGCGACCGGTTCGAGCGTCACGCGGCGGAAGACACTGAGGGCGCGCCCATCAGCGTCGGCGGTGACGACGAGATCGCCAACGATAGCGACGCTCTCCGGGAGAGCGGACGTGTCGACGATGAGGGTTGAACCCGTGAGGCTGCGGAGCTTGCCGTCTCGACTGTCGGTTATGTACAGCTCATCACCTGCTGCGACGACGGCGTGCGGCGTATTACCGGTCGGCCAGGCGCGCTCCAGGTTCAGCGAGTGTGGGTTGAGCTGTTCGATGGCGCCGTGCGCATCGAGCGTGACGAGGATGCGGCCAGGTTCCGCGAAGAGGCCGTGCGGGTTGGCGCCGTCGTATCGGCGTTCGCGCAGGAGGCCCGGTGCGCGTGGGTCGACTTCGAGCAGGCGGTCGCCACGCCCGAGGGTGACGTAGAGCCGCTGGTTGAGCGTGGCCAGTTCGTGCGGCGGGCCGGGGACGGAGAGGGTTCGAACCGCTGGCTGCTCAGCGCTGAGGTCAACGAATGAGAGCGATTCGGCGCGGAGGTTGGCGACAACAAGCAGTCCCTCGCGCGGCCGAAGAAGGTCAGCGTCGTCGACGCGGACGCGCCAGGCGAACGCAATCGCCAGCGCCATCAGCGGGAGGATGGCGAGGCTGGCGAAGCGGTTGACGCGGCCGAGGGAGAGCATGGTGATGGCGGCGGGGATGGGCCGGGTGGCCCACGCCCGCCGAACTCCTTAGCGGATGATGTTGACGAGGTCCTGGAGGACCTGGTCGCTGGCGCTAATGACGCGTGAGTTGGCCTGGAATCCGCGCTGGGCGAGGATCAGGTGGGTGAACTCGGCCGCGAGGTCGACGTTGGAGCCTTCGAGGGTGCCCGTCCAAATGGTGCCGCGGCCATCGCTGTTCGGCTCGCCGATATCAGGAGCTCCGGAGTTTGCGCTAGAGGACCAGAGGTTCTGGCCTTCGCGCAGCATTGCACCGGGGTTCACGAAGTTGGCAACGGCGAGCGTTGCGAGGTGTTCGCTCGTACCGTCGGCATAGACGCCGGTGATCTCACCCGACGCGCTGACGGCAAAGCTCACGAGCTTCGGGGTGGTGGGATCGAGTGGATCCTTCGTCTCCCCAAGGGGAATGTTGATGGTTTCGAGCGCCCCAGTGGTGTCGACCACGCCGGCGTTCGCCATCCAGCCCTGCACCCTGAGGCCGTTGGCCGGATTCACGAGATCACCGGCTTCGTCGAGGTCGAAGGCGCCATCCCGGCTGAAGTACTGGGTCTCGCCGTCGAACAGGACGAAGAATCCGCTGCCCTGGATCGCGAAGTCGGTCAGCTTCCCGGTGGACTGGGGAGCGCCTCCCTGCATCAGGTTGCTGACGCCTCCAAGCTTCATGCCGAGTCCGATTTGGACAGGATTCGTGCCGCCCAGGTCGGCAGTGGGAGCACCCCCTGCACTGAGTGTTTGTGCGAGCACGTCCTGGAACGTGACACGGGCAGACTTGTAGGCGACGGTGTTGACGTTGGCGATGTTGTTGCCGACGACGTCCATATAGGACATGTGGCTTCGCATACCGGAGACAGCGGAGAACATTGCGCGCAGCATTGAAATTCGATCCTTTCACTTTGTGGCGGGGCTACCGCCGGGTTGTGCTAGTTGGATCGGGCCTCCGACGAGCGGACCGGCCCGGAACTGTCAGGCGATGACGACAGAGTCGACGTTGGTGAAGACGCGCTGGTGGCTTCCCTCCTTCGGCATGGCGGTAACGACGGTGCGTTCGCGGACGTTCACGACAACGGCGAGGTCATCGAGCATGACGACGCTGTTCTTCCCGCCCCTCTCGGCGGCGCGGGTGATGGCGGAATTGAGGCGCGCGAGGCGCTGGGGGTCGAGGTCCAGTTCGCGGCGCTCGATGCGCTTCTGCGCGTGGCGGCTGAGCTGGACCTGTTCGGTCGCGCGGCTCAGGGCGTCGGCGAACGAAGCACCCTGGGGGCCGGTCGTGCGGTTACGGCCGGCCGGTGGGAAGGCCGCGGGCTGATGGAGACCAACGCGGTCGATGGCCATTTCTAGCGCACCTCCGCAACGGTGAACATGTCGACGACCTTGCCGCCGACGATGAGCATCGGGATGCCGTCGGGGCCGATCGCGACGCGCTCGACTTTGCCGGTGACCTCGGTGCCGAGGTTCTGACGGTCGTCGTAGGCGGCCTTCACGCGGTCATCGCCATCGACGGTGACACGCTGCTGCGTGGAGAGCTGCGAGTAGCTCGCGCCGTAGAGATCGCGGGCGACGACGTCGCGCGTAACGCCCACCGCATCGACCTGCTTGCCGATGACGGTGCGGCCGATCATGGCGGTGGCACTCGAGAGCTCCTGGACTCCCTGGAGGACCTTCATCCCATCGGCGACGGCGCGCATCTGGTTGAGCGCTTCGAACTGGGCCATCTGCGCCATGAAGTCGGTGTCCGACTGCGGTTCCAGGGGGTTCTGGTTCCGCATCTGGGCGATGATGAGCTTCATAAAGTCGACCTGGCTGAGCTCGGAGCTCGGGCTGCGGGCCGGGGCGTAGCTGGCGCTCTGGAGGCCGGTGACGGGGTCAACGTTGATGCCTGCCATCGTGTTTCCTCCTTAGATTCGGTAGATGTGGCTGCCGTCGGGGTTGTAGGCGGATTGCAGGCGGTTGTGTGCCTGGGCCGCCGATGGCCCTTCGACGCCGAGGATGCTGGCGAATGCGTTGTCGCCGGGGCGGCGCGGCCGGGCCCAGGCGGGGAAGTCGTTCGGGTCCTGCGACTGCCCGTGCCCGCCGTGGCCGACGTGAACGTCGGCGAGGTTGAGGCCGCGGTCCCCGAGCAGGTTCGACAGGTCCTGCGTGTGGTCGCGCAGCAGGTTCATCGCCGAGGGATGCTCGGCTTCAACACGGACATGGACGGCGTCGCCGCGAAGCTGCACACGGATGAGGACGCTGCCGAGCTCCGGCGGGTCGAGCCGGATGACCGCTTCGCCACCGGCCTGGTCGACCTGTTCGAGCACTACGTCGCCGACCTGGCGGACGGCGGGCGGGAGCTCCACGGGGTCGGAGGGTGGCGGCGCCGGCTGTTCCGCAGCGGAGACTTCGACCGTGGCGAACTGTGCGACGCGCGACGGTTCGGCGGCGTGGGCGATGCCCTGCGCCGAGGCATTCGGGGCACGGTCGCCCTGTTTCTCCCAGCCACGGTCCTGGCCGTGGCGGCTTTCGGTTGTGTCAGCGTTCCCGACGGAGCGGACCACGCTGTCGTCCGCGGCGGGCTGAGCCTCCGCGGTGGTCGGCACACTTGCGGTCTCGAGCGGACGCGCGACGGTGCTTTCGGTGTCGGCCACAGCCTCGGCCGGTCCCGCAGCGGCCTCGAACCGGGACGGCTGCTCGGCTGTTTCGACGGGGATCTCGGCCACGAGCGGGCCGGCCGCTGGCGCCGCGTAATCGCCATGCTCGGTGTCGACCGTGCCCGGCTGATCGGCGGGGCCATCGACGATCGCCTCCGGCTCGCCGGTGAGGCTGCCGGGGATCACACCGGGCTGATCGGCGAGACCGTCGACGATCGCGTCCGGCACGGGGACGTCAACTGCGGTGGCCGCGATATGGGCCCCGCTGGCGGTGTCGAGCACTGGCTCGTCCGGGGTCGGTGCCGCCTGCTGCTGAAGGAGCAGTTCGAGTGACGCAAGCATGGCTGCAAGGTCGTTCGCCCCGGTCGTGGACTCGAAGTCCTCGCCCGGGAGGCTATCCGTGACGGTGTCGATGCCAATCCCAAGTTCGAGGTCGCGGGCGTTGCCGTGGAGGAACTCCTCGACAAGTTCCGCGAACGCGCCATCGGGGGTGGATGGGCTATCCCCAACTGCGGCTTCGTTCGCCGGCGGGGGGTGGATGTCGGCCAGGGGTGCAATGCTCATGCTCATTTACATCTGCATCCTGAAGACTTCCTGGTAGGCCTCGACGGCCTTGTTACGGAGGGTGGTCGCAAAGCTCATGGCGAGGCTTTCGGCTTCGAGAGCGAGCATCACGTCGTGAAGCTCAACGTCTTCGCCACTGGCCATCGCGTTGACCTTGCTATTGGCGTTGTCGCTGATGCCCTGAAGTTGGCTGAGGGCATTGCTGAGCAAGTCGGCAAAGCCAGCAGCGGGTTTGCCAGCGACCGCTCCAGTTTGCGGCTGGAGCCCAACCCCCTGGATCCGTCCGATCTCCATAAGTTGTGCCTCCTTTTCGTGTAATGGACGGGAGGGAATTACCTACTCGCGATGTCGAGGGCCCGCAGGGCCATCTGCTTCATCGCGTTGAGGACGGTGACGTTCGCCTGGTAGGAGCGGTTCGCGGAGGCGAGGTCGGTCATCTCCGTGACCAGGTTCACGTTCGAGAGCTCGACGTAGCCATCGGCATCGGCGTCGATGTGGGATGGGTCGTAGACGAGGCGATTCGGCGTAGCCTGATCGGTAGCGACCTGCGTGAGAACCACTCCCCCGGCAGGTTGGCCGCTGAGCCGCGAAACGAGATGTGCGAAAGGCGCGCCCTGGCCGGCAGCGGTGAAGCGCACGATCTTGCGCTGGTAGGGGCCGCCGCTGGCGTCGCGGGTGGTATCGATGTTTGCGACGTTCGCGCTGACGACGTCCATCCGGACGCGTTGGGCCTGGAGGCCGGATGCGGTAGAGGCGATAGCGCCGATGAGTCCCATTGGAATGCTCCTTATCCGCGGATGACCGTGCGGAGGATGTCGATGCGGTTGCTCAGGGCGCTGCCAGCGGCCTGGTAGCGCATCTGCGTTTCGGCGAGTTCGATCATTTCGGCGTCGATGTCGACGCTGTTGCCATCGCGCCGCGAGGAGCTGAGCAACTGCGCCGCCTGTTGGACGCCGAGCTGATTTGCGGAGCGGCCGCCGGCGCTGAAATGGCGCGGGTCGGTAGCGGCCATGGGGCTCCCGAAGCGGCCGAGTTGGCGGCGGAGTTCCGTTTCGAACGGCACCTCCTTCGCCACATAGCCGGGCGTGTCGATATTGGCGATGTTGTCGCTGATCGCCTGGCTGCGGCGGGAGAGCCCCTGGAGCCAGGCGTGGGCCGTGCCGAGGGTGTTATCGCCGAAATAGTTCAGCGCCATGGGAAGCCTCCTTCCGAATCCTGGCGGTTCTGGTTGTGCCAGCGAATGCCGGCAAGTTCGTCGAGCTGGTTTCGCTCCCGGCGGCGTTCTTCGAGCCGTTCGGCCTCGAGGCTATGGTCGAGCAGGGTGTCCATCGCCTTACGGTCACGGCGGCGCTCCATGAGCACCTGGCGCGCCGCGTCCACGCGTTCGCCGGAGTGCGTGAGGGCGGCAGTGCGGGCGTCGATTTCGCGGCCGAATCGAACCACGCAGGCAGCGCTTGCTTCGAGCGTCGTGAGCTCGAGGGCACCTGTAGCAGGTGCACCCGCATCGAACAGGGCTTGCCGTACAGCACGGGAGGCGTCGAGCGCCCGCTGTCTTTCGGCCTGCTGGCGGAGCTCGGACGCGAGGTTGGCTTCCTGTAATCGTTCGAGGCGTTCACGGTGTTTCACTAATCTCCTCAAACGTTCCGGCGAGAGGCTCATCGAACGTCGTTACCTCCGGTTGCTGTCCGCGGGCGACCGCTGCGAGCCGAGCGACGGCATCGTTGAAGGCGGTCACTTCGTCCGGCACCTGGCGCAGGAACGCGTTGATGGCCGGCAACGTATCGACGGCGGCGTCGACGAGCGGATCGGCGCCGCGGACGTACGCGCCGATACTGATGAGGTCCTTGGCGTCTTCGTGGGCTGCCAGCATGGTTCGCAGGCGGCGTGCATGTTCGTTGTGGTCGCGAGTGGCGACACGGGCCATGAGCCGGGAGACCGAGCCGAGGACGTCGATGGGCGGGTAGTGACCGGCACTGGCGAGCGAACGCTTGAGGACGATGTGACCATCGAGGGTGGCACGGGCGAGGTCGGCGATGGGCTCGTCCATATCTTCGCCGTCGACGAGGACGGTGTAGATGGCGGTGATGCTTCCACGCGCGGCCGGGCCGGCGCGCTCCATGAGATGGGGCAGGAGGCTGAAGACGGACGGTGGATAGCCCTTGGTGGTCGGTGGTTCGCCTGCGGCGAGGCCGATTTCGCGCTGGGCCATGGCGACGCGCGTGAGGCTGTCGAACAGGAGGAGGACATCGAGCCCTTCCGAACGGAACGCTTCGGCGATTGCCGTCGCGGTGCTAGCCGCGCGGAGGCGCATCGCGGCGGGGTTGTCCCCGGTGGATGCAACGACGACGCAGTTCCCCAGGGCGTCGAGCCCGAGGTCGTGTTCGATGAAGTCACGGACTTCGCGGCCGCGCTCTCCGATGAGTGCGATGACGGTGACGTCGGCCGCGGTACCGCGGGCGAGCATGCCCAGCAGGGTGCTCTTGCCCACACCCGAGCCAGCAAAGATTCCGACGCGCTGGCCCCGCCCGAGCGTGATGAACCCGTCGACCGCACGCACTCCGGAGGGGAGCGCCTGCGTGATCGGCTCGCGATCCAGCGGATGCGGCGGTTCTGCGTGGGCGGGCGAGTAGCGGACGCCGGAGAGCTCGCCGAGACCGTCCATCGGGCGGCCGAGGCCATCCAGAACGCGGCCGAGGAGAGCACGTCCCGAGGGCGCCTGTGCGACACGCCCACTGGCCAGCGCGGAGGCTCCGACGGCAACGGTGCCGCGGTCGAGGAGAGCGACGTGCGCGGCGGCGCCAGTCATACCGGAGCATTCACCGGCGATGTAGCGGCCGGCCGGATCCTCGACGAATGTAAGTTCGTGGGGGCGAAGATTGAGTCCGCCGACGGTGACGATTTCGCCCGCGGTGCGCAGCACAGTCCCGGCACGGCGATGCACCTCGGCGCCAGCGACCGCTTCGAGGATAGCCTCAAGGGCGGCACTCATCGGGACGCCTCCCCGCTAGCCTCGGCGAGCGCAAGCTCCATGAGCGAGAGGCGGGAGTCCAGCGTGGCATCGAGCGTGCCGTGCTGGAGGTCGATGATGCACCCACCGACGGCAACGCCGTCATCGGGGCGCACGTAATCCGCCACGTCGACGAGCTTGGCCTGGACGGCATCGACCAGGTCCGGGTGAACACGGATTGAAAGAATCTCCTGGCCGGCGGCCGCCCGGAGCGCTTCGGTGCAGGCGATCGTGGTGCGGCCGGGGCCGGCTTCGTAGTACTCGCCAACAACACGGCGGGTGGCGAGCGCCACGGCCCGTGCGATGACTGCCAGGGACTGCTCGGCAAAAGAGTCACGGATGCTCTTGCCTTTGCTCGCCATATCGCGCACGAATGCGATTTGCGTCTCGAGTTCATCGAGCCCGGCCTGGCGCCCCGCTGCAAGGCCATCGTCGTACCCGGCGGCGTGGGCGGCCCGACGGATTTCGTCGGCACTCGACGTCGCCCCTGCAACGACGGCCTCGGCTTCGGCCTGCGCCCGCTGGAGGAGTTGCGCGGCCTGCTGCTCGGCAGACTCGAGGATCTCGGCGGCGGTCGCGAGTGCACCCGGCAGAGGAGTGAACGGCGTGGTGGTGCCAAACACGAAGACCTCGTCGTCGTGGACAGCCGCACGGATAACCCGGCCGGACCTAGGCAACGAGCTCATCGTCGCCTCCGCGAGCAATCACGATCTCTTCGGCGTCGTCGAGGCGTCGAATAATCTCGACGATGCGCTGCTGTGCCTCTTCGACCTGGCGCAGGCGCACGGGCCCGGAGCTTTCCATGTCTTCGCGCAGCATCTCCGAAGCGCGCTGTGACATATTCCGGAGGATTGCTTCCTTGACGTTCTCGGGGGTCGCTTTGAGCGCGAGGGCGAGATCGCGGACTTCGACCTCCCGGAGGATGCGCTGAATGGAGCGGTCGTCGAGCGTGGAGATGTTTTCGAAGACGAACAT
>JALOAP010000111.1 GCA_023228745.1 Dehalococcoidia bacterium
AGATGGAGGAGCTGGCGCCCTACATCGAGAAGGCGATGAAGCGGAAGGAGGAGGTGCTGAACGGCCACCCCAACGGCCGGCGCATCGAACCAGTGCCCGCCTATGGCCGCACTATCGCCGAAGGCACCGTCGGCCGGAAGGCCACCCAGGAGGACAAGGAGTCCGTGCGGTAATTACCGCCTCCGCCCGCACTGACAGAAGCAGGGGATCGCACTGGTGTGATGTGAAGAACTCGTATCAGTGTGATCCCTTTGTGCTCTTTTGCAACGCCTCACCTTCTTCTCGTAGTACTGCTACGCCGGGACCTGCCGAAGATCAGTTCAAGACCACTGAGTAGGAGCGCGCGGGAGGCAGATGGGAAAAGAACGCGAACTGGCGCATGTTTCTCCGCCGATGGGCGGATAAATCGTAGGCCGGATTGCCGTCGAAACGTACTGTCGCTTGCGCAACTATATGGACAGGCGAAACCACGGCGCCACCACAGGAGAGGGGACATGGGGAACGTTTCGACGATCAACCAGGACAACATCAAGGTCTGCGACCGCTGCGGCAATCGCTACGATTGGCGCCGCTCGCCGAGCTCGTCGCTCAAGATGACGTATTGCGGCTCGCTCTGTGAGCGCGCAGACCTGGGCTTCACGATCGAAGCGTTGCTCCGCAGCGAAACGGTGGCCCGCACACCACAGGCCACGCCCGAACCGGCGCGCGAGCTCGTCCCGGCCGCCTAGCGAAGGTCAAGTACCCGTCCAGATGGGCAGTGGCGCCCCCATGGGGAACCCACTACGCTGGGGTTACGGAAGGAACAGCGACGATGCATTTGCATCGCGAAAGGGAATTTACGTGGAGACACCTATCGGCCCCGGCGCAGTCGGAATGAACCTGGACAACATCAAGGTGTGCGCACGTTGTGGCCTCCGCTACGACTGGCGCAAGTCGCCGTCGAGCATGCTCAAGATGACCTACTGCAGCTCGCTCTGCGAGAAGGCGGACCTCGGGTTCACGATCGAGGCGCTACTTCGCCACGAGCGGACGGAGAAGGCGGCCGCCTCGCCGAGCGTGTAGCTTGTAGTTCGTAGGAGATTCACGGCCGCCAGCTCTGCTGGCGGCCGTTTTCGTTTTGCCCCGGGGGTGTCCCGGTGCTAGCCGGGCAGCGCAAGTGGCGTGTCGTCCCGGTTCGCCCAGTCCCGCATCGAGCCATCGTAGACGCGCACATTTTCGAAGCCCAGCAGGGACATGGCGAAGGCTGCGTGGGCAGCACGGATGCCGCCCTGGCAATAGGTGATCGTCTCCTTGCCCCGTTCGATGCCTGCCTCGGTGAGCAGCCGCTCGATCTCTTCGGCGGGTAGGAAGGTTCTCCGGTCATCCCGGGTCACAAAGCGCACCCACTCGAGGTGCTTCGCGCCCGGCACATGGCCGGCGCGCTTGTTCCCGCGGTCGTTCGTGCCCGCCCACTCTTCGTCGGTACGGGCATCCAGCACCTGGCAGCCAGGCGTGTCGTACACCTGTTTCAGGTACTCCGCGTCGACCATCAGGTCGTAGCGCACTTCCACGTCGAATGGCACCGGCGTGAGCCGCGTGGCGTGGAACGTGACGGGCCGCTCCTCGGTCAGCCAGCGGTGCCAGCCGCCGTTGAGCACCTTTGCATTGTCGTGCCCGTAATAGCGCAGAACCCACCAGAGGCGTGAGGCTACCAGCGCGTTATTGTCGTCGTAGGCGACCACAAGGGTGTCGTTGCTGACGCCAAGTGTGCCCATGAGCGCGGCAAAATCGTCCGCTGGCATGACAAATGTGCCGTGGTCCATGCCCGGCGCGGTTGGTGGCCCCTTGATGTAGTAGTGCGTGGGGAGCTGCACCGCCCCGGGGATGTGCGCCCGGCGGTAGGCCTCGAGCGTCGCGCAGTCGATGATGCGCACGTTCGGATCGTCGAGGTGGTCGGCGAGCCACGCGGGCTCGGCCAGGTACTCGGGGTGAGCGTAGTCCATTGTCGATTTCCGATTCTCGAAGTTGACCAGTGCGGTTGTCAGCGACGCTTCCTGCGTCAGGCGACAGTACACCACGTTCACCGCTTCGCTGCTACGAGGGCCAGCAGCGAACGGCCAGAAGCCAACAGCTATAAGTGCGCTTCGAAGTAGCCGAGCACCTGGCGCTCCTGGTATTCCAGCCCCTTCGCATCGCGGGGCATGTGGCGCTCCTCCGGGAAGACGAGCACATCGTACGGCTTCTGCGCGGCGGCCAGCGCCACCATGAGCCGCGCCGTGTGCCGGAAGTGGACGTTTTCGTCGATCATCCCGTGTACGAGCAGCAACTTCCCGGTGAGCCCCTCGATGTGCGCCATGACCGAGCTCTCGTGATAGCCGTCCGGGTTCTTTGCCGGCGTCGACATATAGCGTTCGGTGTAGCCGGTGTCATACCCATCCCAGTGGGTGACCGGTGCGCCGGCTACGCCCACCTTGAACAGCTCGGGGTAGCGCGCCATCGCCATCAGGGTGGCGTAGCCACCGTAGCTCCAGCCGTACATGCCCACGCGGTCGAGGTCCACAAAGTCGAAGCGCTTGGCCAGTGCGCGAACGGCCGCGACCTGGTCGTCGATCTCCACGAAGCCGGTCTTGAGGTGGATTGGCGCTTCGAAGGCGAGACCGCGATTCGCACTGCCGCGGTTGTCGACCTTGAGTACGGCGAACCCACGCTGCGCCAGGTACTGTGCGCGAAGGTCGACGGTGAGTAGCCAGTCAGCGGCCACGCGCTGTGCGTGCGGACCGCCATAGACCGAAACGACGAGCGGCACGCGCTCACCGGGGACGAGCTTCGCCGGGCGGTAGAGTGCCGCCTGCAGTTCCGTGGAGCCATCGGCGGCCGGCAGCATCAACAACTCCGGTACTGTGAGCCCGAGCTCCTCGGCGGTGGCTCCGTCGTTCGCGAAGAGTTCCCGCTCGGTATCGTCCACAAGGCTGCGGAGGGTGATACGCGGCGCCCGGGCGAGGTCGCTCTGCGTGTCGATGAACCACTTGCCGTCGCGCGAGACCACTGCATCGTGCCAGCCCGCACCTTCCGTCAGTCGCTTGGTCTCTCCGCCGTCGAGCGGGACTGCGTACAGGTGGCGCTCGGTGACGCCGTCTCTCGTGCCGACGAAGTAGACCGTGCGGTTCCGTTCGTCAAGGTGCACCACGCGCGTCACGACCCAGTCGCCGGCCGTAAGCTGGCGGATCAGCTCGCCCGTCCGGGAGTAGAGATAGAGGTGGCGAAAGCCAGTGCGTTCGCTCGACCAGAGCAGTTCGCCCGGCTCGAGGAAGTGGAGATCGTGGTGGAGGTTGAGCCACGGCTGGCTGTGTTCGTGGATGAGCAGGCTCCGCTCGCCGCCCTCAAAGGCGTAGAGCCAGAGGTCCCGCTGGTCGCGCGAAAGGACCTGGCAGGTGAGCCCGCCATCGGGCCGCCAGGCCACGCGGGCGACATAAACATCATCGTCCTCGCCGAGGTCGAGCCACTCCGGCTCGCCACCGGCGATCGGCACGATGCCCAGCCGGACGAACGCATTCGGCTCGCCCGCGAAGGGATACCGGTGGCGCTCGATGTCTACGTCGTCCTTGCCCTGGTGGACAATCGGGTATTCGGTCACGTGGCGCTCGTGGACCTGCAGAAAGGCGATTCGCTGTCCATCGGGCGACCACCAGTATCCGCGCGAACGGTCCAGCTCTTCCTGTGCGATGAACTCGGCGAGGCCGTTCGTAATGCCGTCCTCGGCGCCGCTCGTGACCTGCCGGGGGTTGCCGGCCGGGACATCGGCAACGAACAATTCGCCGCCGCGGACAAAGGCAACCATCGAGCCATCGGGGCTTAGTCGTGGGTCGAGTGCGCCGTCGCAGCCTGGGATCTCGGCCGGGGCCGCGCCATCGACGCTGACCAGCAGCTTGCCGGCTACGGGTACGAGGAGCACTGGCCGCGGGGCCTTTCGGGCCCACTGGTAATCGGTCACGCCCAGCTCCCGCAGCCGCATGCGCTCGCGGCGCAACTCCTCCTCGCGCGACAGCGCGCCCTCGTCGGTGCTCGCGGCTGGCGGACCTGCGAGCACGGTCCGCTCGCCAGTGGCGATGTCGTACCGCCAGAGGCTGCGCACGAGGCTCCCTTCGGCACTGAAGAGGTAGGTCACACCACCGCCGTCAGGGGTGAAGCCGATGTGGCCGGGCACCCCCGTGCCGGGGCGTGGGAACTTTGCGACCTGTTCGAGGGTGAGCTGTGCGAAGGGGAGGGTCACGGCGCGGCAGCCTCCTGGCGCAGGACTTCGATCTCGTCGATCTGCTTGGGAATATCGGCGCTCAAGACCTCCGCGGCGCCGTCGGTGACCAGGATGTCGTCCTCAATGCGTATTCCGCCGAAGTCCAACAGCCGGTCAACACGGTCCCAGTTCACCATTTCGCCGAACGCCTCGCGGTGGGCGGGGTCTTCGAGTATCGCGCGGATGAAGTAGATGCCCGGCTCGATGGTAACGACATAGCCGGGCTGCAACGGCAGGTCCGCCCGCAGCCACTTGAGCCCGAAACGATCGCTCGGCGTGCGCCCGGCGAGGCAGCCGCCGGCATCGTGTGTGGCGAGGCCGAGCATGTGTCCCAGGCCGTGCGGAAAGAAGAGCGCGTGTGCGTCCCGCTCAACCAGGTCGGCCGGCCGCCCACGTAGGATGCCGAGGTCGGCGAGCCCGGCCGCGATCCCCGCAGACGCCTCGAGGTGGAGTTCCTTGTACTCCTTGCCGGGGCGCGCATCGCGAATTGCCTGCTCCTGGACGTTCAGCACGAGCTGATAGAGGTCACGTTGGAAGCCGTCGAAGCGGGGTGCGACCGGGAACGTCCGCGTCACATCACTGGCGTAGCCGCCAATCTCGGCCCCCGCATCGACCAGCACGATATCGCCGTCCTGCAGCGGGCGGTTCGTGGGTGCGAAGTGGAGGACGGCCCCGTTCGGACCCGTGCCAACGATTGAGCCATAGGCCGTACGGGCGGCGCCGTTCCGGAAGAACTCGACTTCGATTTCCACCTGGAGTTGTCGCTCGGTCATGCCCGGCCGAGCGAGCCGCAGGCCCGCAAGATGGCCCTCGCGGCTGGCGGCGGCGGCCTGCCGCATGAGCGCGAGCTCCCCCTCATCCTTGGTGCGCCGCGCCTCCGAGATCGCCTCGCTCAGGCGGTGGGAAACCTCGTCGTCGACCTCGACTTCCAGCGCTGCCCAGTTTTCGAGGCCGTATCCCCCGGGGTTCCCAACAAGATCTGGATTCCCGAGAAGGGCGAGCGGTTCACCCCGCCGCTGTTCGAGCCAGCCGGAAAGCGCCGCGATCGGCCGCACCTGTTCGATGCCGGACCGCTCCCGGAGCGTTTCGAAGTCGATGCTGTCGCCGATCCAGACACGGTCCTCCTGGCTGGCGACGGGGGCGAAAAGCGTCCAGCCCTCGCGTGGGTCGTAGGCCACCACACTGCCAGGCTGGTCGTTGCCACTCAGGTAGTAGTGCTCGTTATGCGCGTGGTAGTCGTGGAACTGGTCGGTGCCGGCGATCGGCACCAGCAGTCCCGACGGCACGACGACGGGACCACGCAGGTCCCGCCACCTGCGCGCGATGTCCTCGCGCCGCTGACGAAGGCGTTCCGGGTCGAACATGGGCCACCAGTCTAACGGACGCCGGTGGCCGCGTGGTCATTCGTATTGCTGGGCGGCGAGCTGGAGTGAGCGGGCCACTTCGGCGCGCAATTCCTCTGGCGCCACCACCACGGCCGCGGGGCCCCAGCTCCGGACCCAGGGCACGAACTCAAGGAAGCTCGGGAGGCGCAGCTCCAACCGCACGCCCCCGTCCTCCCGCTGCGTGAGCCGCTGCGACGGGTGCCAGTGCGTCTCGGCGACGCGGTCGGCGACGTCCTGCGCGAAGTCGACGATCACCTCGTACTCGTCATCGCCGAAGACGACGCCCCAACTGCGCGACATCTTCTCCGTGATCTCGTTCACGTCGTTTGCGTGGAAGACCCGGCCGGTCGCTTCGACGTTGACGATGCGGTCGAGCTTGAAGGTGCGGATTTGGCCGTGTTCGTGGCTGTAGCCAATCACGTAGACGGCAGCCCCGGTGGTGCTCGGCTCAAGCAGATAGGGGTCGAGGGCGGTCTCCCGCATCGCGCGCGCCTGCTGGGAACGGTAGCGAATGGCCACGGTCTGCGAGGCGGCCCAGGCTTCGGTCAGGCTCCGGAGCACGCGGGCCTGGGCCGCGCTTTCCGGTTTATCCTTGAGGCGGGCCACCGTGGTGTGCACCTGGCGGCTCAGCGGCGGCGGGAGCGCATCCGCCAACTTCGCGAGTGCCGACAGCCCATCGCTGTCACGCTCGTTCGCATGGCGCAGCATGAGGCGGGCCGCGAGGTAGAGCGCGCGCGCTTCGTGCAGGCTGAACCGTACCGCACCGATGGGCGTGGAGCCGGGTAACAACCGCCAGCGCCGCCCCGGGGCTTCCAGCAGCGGAGCACCCAGCTCGCTCTCCAGCGCGTTCAGGTCCCGTTGGATGGTCCGGGTGCTATAGCCGAGGCCGTCTGCCAGCTCTCGCACAGTGAGCCCGCCCGGGTTGCCCCGAAGCCGCCGTTCGACCTCGATCAGTCGTGTCGCCCGCCGAAGCTGTTCTGTCACCGCTCGTCCCCTCGATAAGTTTACCGGTAGGTTAATGGTACGTTGCGACAGGTGTTGTCGTCGGTTCTGTCAACATCTGCCGAAACGCCCTGGCGACCGAAGGGACCGCCTCCCGTACGATGGTACAGATGGCAGAAACCTTCCAATTCGGGCCGGTCCTGGCTGTGGTTGCCGAGGCAATCGGCCAACCCGGACAGCGCCGTTTCCGCATCAACGCCCTCTCTCCCGGTGGCGAGTCCGCCGCCATCTGGCTGGAGAAGGAGCAGCTTGCTGCCCTCGGCGACGCGCTCGAGACGGTCCTGCGAGAGGAGGAGTTCGAATACGAACCCCTTCCGCTCGACGACGTCCCCGAAGCACCAGCCTTTCCGTTGAACGCAACCGTTGACTTCCGCGCAGCGCAGCTTTCGATGGGGGTGAACCGGGATACGCGTCACATCGTGCTTGTCGCGGCCGATGGGGAGGATGACGGCCTGAGCGTGGCCTTCGAGTTCCCCTACCGCCGCGGGTTCGAACTCCGCCGGGAGATTGCCGAGACGGTCGCAGCGGGCCGTCCGCCGTGCCCGCTCTGCGGTGCGCCGCTCGACCCCTCCGGGCACGTCTGCCCCCGGTCGAACGGGCACCACCCCCAGTAACACGACCATCCGACAACGTCCCGGCAGCCTGCTGCAAGCTGAGATGTATTGCGCCGCTCTTTACCCGGGGCCACAGTAGAACCATGCTGCAGCGAATTGGCATCCTCACCAGTGGAGGTGACGCCCCGGGCATGAACGCGGCTATACGTGCCTGCGTGCGGACCGCCACCGAATACGGTGTCACCAGCGTCGGCTACCTGGATGGCTTTTCCGGGCTTGTCGAAAACCGCTACATCGAGCTCGACGACCGTACGGTCGGGAACCAGATCCAGCGGGGGGGAACCTTCCTCGGCACCTCCCGCAGCAAGGCGTTTCTTGACCCGGATGTGCGTGCCAAGGCGGTCCAACAGATGCGCGACATTGGCGTCGAAGCACTCATCGTGGTCGGTGGCGATGGGAGCTTTCGCGGCGCCCGCGCCCTCGAAGTCGAACATGGTCTCGCCGTCGCCGGGCTCCCCGGCACGATCGACAACGATGTCTACGGCACCGACGAAACCATCGGCTTCGACACCGCCGTCAACTCCGCTGTGCAGGCCGTGGACAAAGTCCGCGACACCAGCGAATCGACGGGCATGATGTTCTTCGTAGAGGTGATGGGCCGGACCTCGGGTGCCATCGCTGTGCACACCGCCGTCGCCGCGGGCGCCGCCGGCGTGCTCGTCCCAGAGGAACAGGAGGACTTCGATCGCCTGGTCGAGCGGCTGCGAAGCAGCATGGCGCGAGGCAAGCGGAGCCACATCATCATCGTGGCCGAAGGCGAAGACGCGGGCGGGGCGTTCGGCGCCGCGGAGCGCGTCGGTTCGTTGCTCGACAACGAATATCGCGTGGTCATCCTCGGGCATACGCAGCGGGGTGGCAGCCCGACGATGCGCGACCGTATCATCGCCTCGCAATCCGGTGCACTCGCCATCGATGCACTGGCCGCCGGCCGCTCGGGTTTCATGATTGGCATGCAGCGGGGCCAGCCCGTCGAAATCGACCTCAGCGAAGTCCTTTCCCACAGCCGCCCAACGTCCCGGATCGACTTCGTCCGCCTGGCGGGGCGGATCGCCGGTTGAACCGCGCAGAACGCAGAGGAGTTACTCATGACTACCACCATGCCGCCCGTCGATAGCGAAGCGCCGAACTTCGAACTGAACGACCAGGATGGCGCGTTTGTCAGCCTCCGTGACCTGCGTGGCAAGTGGGTCGTGCTCTACTTCTACCCG
>JALOAP010000112.1 GCA_023228745.1 Dehalococcoidia bacterium
GCCCGCACCCGTCGACAACCCCGCCCCGACTGCGGAAAATGCCGCCCATGCCCGGCACCGTCCTCTATGCGCGCGAGGGACACATCGCGACCATCACGTACAACCGGCCTGAGGCGCTGAACGCGATCAACGCCGAGTTGCGCGCCGGCCTCGACGCGGCCTGGGTGCGCTTTCGCGACGACGACGAGGCGTGGGTCGCCATCGTCACCGGTGCCGGCCGCGCCTTCAGTGCAGGAGCGGATATCCGCTCGCCTGCGGTGGCGACGGAGCACTCGTTCTGGGAAGTGCCCAGCCTGACCTCGCTCGAAAACGGCCTCGAAGTGTGGAAGCCCACGATCGCCGCCGTGAATGGCTACTGCCTCGGGTTCGCGCTCACGCTCGTTGCTGCCTGCGACTTCGTCATCGCCAGCGAACGCGCCGAGTTCGGGTTCCCCGAGGTACGCCTCGGCGTGCCTACCATCCAGGGAGCGGTGCGGATGCCGGGCCGAGTGGGCTGGCAAAACGCGATGGAGCTGCTCCTCATTGGCGAGCGGATCGACGCAGCCCGGGCGAAGGAGATGGGGCTCGCGTGGAAGGTGGTGCCTCACGACCAGCTTATGGACGAAGCACGCGACCTCGCGGATCGTCTCTGCCGATCGGCGCCACTGGCAGTACGTGCGACGAAGGAGGTGGCCTGGCGCGGCCAGCGAGGATCGTGGGTTGACGCGATCCGGTTTGGCGAAACGATGCGCCGAGTCGCGGGGGCCACAGACGACGCACGCGAAGGCATGACCGCAGCACGCGACCGGCGCGAGCCGGAATGGAAGTCGCGCTAGGACCTATCGATCCACCGTCGCGGCTAGTGCGTCCTTCTCTATAGTGTGCAGGACGCGAGCAGGCGATGCCCGGATGCATTTTCGGCGTGCCGCCCACCCCCTGCGGACGCGAGCCTGCTCGCCCGGGCCAAGGCCGATCGGCGGCCCCGCATTTATTTATTCGAAACCGGAGGCACGAATGTTCGAAAAGCGATTGGCACTGTCGGTGCCGTATGAATTCCCGCTTGGCGACCACGGCACGCTTGCCCGCGAGATGCAGCAACTCGGCTACAAGGACGCGTGGTCCTACGAAGTCGACGGTGGGGACTGCTTCGCGCCCCTCGCTGTCGTGGCTCAGGCGTGCGACATGCGTGTCGGTACGGCCATCGCCAACGTCTACACTCGTGGCCCGGCAACGCTCGCACAGTCGGCCGCGTCGATAGCGGAACTGGCGCCCGGGCGGTTCATCCTCGGCATCGGCTCGGGTTCGAAACCCATCGTCCAGGGCTGGAACAATATCCCGTTCACCAAGCCAGCAACGCGGGTGAAGGAAATGGTGCTGTTCCTGCGCCAGGCACTGGCGGGTGAACGTGTCGTCTTCGATGGCACGACCTTCAAGGTCGACGGCTTCCGGCTCAGCCGGCCGCCCCGGCAAGAGGTGCCGATCCATGTTGCGGCGCTCCGTGAGGGCATGCTCAAAGTCGCCGGGCAGGTGGCGGATGGCGTCTGCCTGAACTGGCTCTCCGCGGAGGACGTGAAACAGTCGGTCGCCGTCGTTCGCAAGGCAGCGGAAGAGGCCGGCCGAGACCCAGCGTCAATCGAAATCACGGCCCGGTTGATGGTCAATATCGATGAGCCCGGGCCCGAGACGGAGAACGTGATCCGCCGCCTGATTGCCGCATACCTGAACGTGCCCACCTACCGGGAATTCCACGAATGGCTGGGACGCACCCCGCAGCTACAGGGCATGTGGAGTGCCTGGGCAGAGGGCGACCGCAAGGCAGCGCTCGCGGCCATCCCCTCGCAGACCATGGATGACCTGATCGTGAAGGGCCACGCCCAGGAGCGCCGCGAGCACGTGCAGCGCTACCTCGATGCCGGCATCGATACCGCCTTTTTCTCGTTCTCCTCGAGCGAGCGGGATCCGAAGAAGCGTGCCGAAGCCGTGATGCAGGCCCTGCGAGACCACGCGCCCCGGCAGTAACCTCGCACCGCCGGACAGCAGCTGTCGCACCTTCCAGGCAGGCTCGGTTCCGAGTGGCGGGACCGAGCCTGTTGGCGCGCCGTCTGGGAAGATGCTCGCGATGAACGGTAAGTGGATCGTGGCAATCATCGTGGGCGGAAGTATCGCGCTCGTGCTCTTCTTCCAGTTGCTCAGTCTTTTCACGTAGGCCCGGCAACGGACGGTCAAGAAGTTACAGTGCGTTTACAAGAGGCTATCCTTCGCGGAAGGCCCACGCGTTGACCGAACGTGGTGGTAACACGACACTGCGATGCAATGAGGAGAGTATCCATGGAGCGAGTGCGAATTCGACCCCTTGCCATCGCCGCGGCCGTTGGCGCGCTGCTGCTTGCAGCCTTCGTCCTTTCGACGGACGCCGACGCGAGCGGCCGCCAGGTATCCCTGGTGCCGCAAAAGCTGCCGTACACCAAGGTCATGCCCGCCCTCCTGCCGAATAGCAAGGAGAACACGAGCGTCATCGCGCAGAACGACGGCAACACCGCCGCAACCATTGCGCTCGACGTCTACACGCCGGCGGGTGTGCTCATTCCGCAGGCGAGCAAGGTCGAAGCCGGTGTCCCCGCTGGTGGTACACGCACGTTTGCCCAGGCATACAACGGCGGCCTCACGCCCGGATTCCGTGGCGTTGGTGTGCTCTCCAGTGACCAGCCCCTGAACGCCCTCCTCGTCCGCGACATTGAAGACGCGGGCACGCGCAAGAAGTCGTATTCCGTGCACAACGCCTATGCGACTGGCGCGAACAAGGTCTCGCTTCCATACCTCTCCAACCAGCTCAACGGGATCTACAACACCCGCTTCGCGATCGCCAATACCGGCAGTTCCACTGCCTGCGTGACGGTCCAGTACGCCTACGTTGGCGGCGGTGGCTTCACCGACAACGGCCCTGGCGGCGGTGGCTGCGCCAGCGGTTACCCGGTGCCGGTAAACGGCCAGATCGCGTTCGGCCCCCACTCCGTGCCGGCCGAGGGCACGACCGCAATGCCAGCCGCGACCGTGGGCAAGTTCATGGCCGCGACGGTGACCTCTACCGGCTCGCCGGTGACCGTGGCCGTTGACGCCTACCTGCAGTCCGGGCTCCGCAAGCTTGCCTCCTACGACGGCTTCGTTGTGGGTGAAGGCGATGTGGCGACCGACGACATCGGCAAGGTCATCTCCATTCCGCTCGCCATCAAGACCGGCGGCTACTACTCCCAGATCCTGCTCTCGAACCCGAACAATGTGGCTGTGACCGCCACAATCGTCTACCGCGATGGCACAAGCGGGCAGACGTATACGGTGACGCGCCAGGTCCCCGCGAACGGTACGGCGAACAGCTCGGTGTACGACGCTGACAGCCCCGTTCCGGAGGGCTTTGTGGGCGCCGCAACGGTGACCGCGAACCAGCCGATCGCCGCCGTGCTGTTCCGCTCGAAGATGACCGGCCCCGGCACCTTCGTCGACCAGGACCTGTACACGGCAGTCAGTGGCGTGCCTGTGGACCGCGCGACCAACACCGTGAAGCTGCCGCTTATCTTCCGCCACATGTACAAGGCCGGCGCGGCCTATGGCTACAACACCTGGGTCAGCGTGGCAGTCGCCGATGGCGGTACCGCGAATCTGACGCTGACCACGGTCACGGACACCAGCAGCACGCCTGCTTCGTGTGGCGCGGCGCCGCAGTACACCACCACCAAAACGATCACTGGCTCGTTCGTCTTCTACCAGATTCAGAACACCGACAACGGCCTCGGTGCGAACCCGAACTGCCTCTGGGGTGGCATGACGATCACCAGCGACAAGCCGATTATTGCCATCTCGAACTCGACCAACGACCTGCGCCAGGGCGACAACGACGGCCTCTACAACGCCTTCGCTCGCTAGGCACCACTGGTAGCGCATCGACCCGAAGGGCGGCCACTTTGGCCGCCCTTCGTCGTTGCTCGCCCCGGACACGTTGCGCCTTCGCAGGGTGGCGGCCCGAACCGTTTATAACGGCGGGGTGCCGTAGCATGGCGACGATGTCCATTGCGTACGGCGGCATCATTGCCTTCCTTTTCCGCGGGCTGAATGCGGTGGTGGCCTTCGCCACCGTCGTCCTCGTCGAACGGACCAGCGACTTCGGTGCGTTCGGCCTCGGCATCATCGTTGTTGGCATCGTGAACGCCGCCGGCAACGGGATGACGGCCGCTGCCGCATACCAGGTGGCGAACCAGGGCCAGGCGCCCGGGAAAACGTTGCTCAGCGGCCTGCTCCCCATGAGCACCGTGAGCGTCCTCGGCATCTTCGCCGGGCTCGTCGCTGGCTCCGCCCTTTCGGGAGACGTGGCGGCAGCCGCGGTGCCGGTCGCCGTTGCGGGCGCCGCGCTCGTCCTGAACGGGGTCATCACCGGCGTATTTCTCGGCCGCGGCGCATTCATCCGCTACAACGTGGCGCTCGTTGCCCCGCCGTTCCTTTCGCTCTGTGCCATCGCATTCACCGTCTTCGTGCTCGACCAGCGGACTGGCGAAGCGGCGCTAGGCGCTTATGCGGTGGGGCAGTGGTTAGCCCTGGGTGCAGCGCTGCTCTATGGCCAACGGCTGTTCGAAGGCTCCCTCCGGTTCAGCCTGCCGCTCTCGGGGACGATGGTCCGCTTCGCGCTCAGCGCGTCACTTTCCGGCGTCGTCTCGTTCCTCGGCTACCGGGGCGACCAGTTTGTCGTGGCCGGCTTCGAAGGCAAAGCGGGCGTCGAGACCTACCTGCTCGCGGTTGTCGTGGCAGAGTCCGTCTGGCAGGTGAGCGGCTCGCTCTCGCTGGCCACCTACACGCGAATTGGCGCTGCCTCGCGCGAAGAAGCGGCATTGCTCACGACCCGCGTCATGCGCCACACGCTGCTCCTTCTGGCAGTCGTCTGCACCGGCCTCTTCCTGGTGGCCGACCTCATCGAACGCTGGGTGTTCTCCAGCGCCGCAATGGCCACCCCCCTGCGCGTGCTGCTTCCCGGCGTGCTCATCTACAGCCTGGGGGCATCGTTGTCGGCGTTCTACACCTACCAGCGCGGTCTCCCATGGGTAGCGGCGTTCATCGCGGCCATGGCCCTGGCCATCAACATCGCGCTCGCGTTCGTGTTCATCCCGGGGCTGGGGGTCGAAGGTGCGGCACTTGCGAAGTCTGTGGGCTACGCAGTGGCGATCGCAGCTGGACTGGTGATGTTCGTGCGCCAGGAGCGCGTCCCCGTTTCGCAACTCTTCCGCTTCGGCCGCGATGACGTCGAAGACTACCGTGTGCTGCTGCAGCGGCTGCGAGACCTTTTGCGGACGCCTGCACGGACGGCGCCGCTACCCTGAGGCGACGTTCGCTTCCCGCTCGGGCGCGAAGCCGCAAAGCTCCGGGGCGGGCCGTGGCAGGGGTACCGGGAGCCCGGTAATGGGGTCTTCGATGACCATCATCGGAGCGCCAAACACCTGCTCCAGCCCGCGGGGTTCGAAGACCTCGTGCGGCGGGCCGTCGAACTGTACCCGTCCATCGCGCATGGCGATGACCCGATCCGCGAACCGCGCCGTGAGCACAAGGTCGTGGAGCACAGCCACGACGGTCATCCCATCGTGGTTCAGCCGCCGGAGCAGGTGCATTACTTCGACCTGGTGGTGGATGTCGAGGAAGCTTGTGGGCTCGTCGAGCAGGAGCACCTGTGGCTGCTGCGCGAGCGCAAGGGCTATCCACGCCCGCTGACGTTCGCCACCGGAGAGGTGGCCAATCGGCCGGTCCGCGAACCTGGTGACATCCGAGGCGTCCATCGCCCATTCGACGGCGTCGAAGTCCTTCGCGGTCGCCCGCTGGAGCACGCCCTGGTGCGGGTAGCGCCCGCGCCAAACGAGCTCCCGCACGGAGAGGTCGAGCCCCGCACTGGGCGACTGGGGGAGGATTGCCAGCGTGCGTGCAACCGCGCGCGACGGCATGCGGTGGATGTCATTTTCTCCGAGCAGCACCTGGCCGCTTATCGGCCGATGCAGCCGGGCCATCCCGCGCAGGAGGGTGCTCTTGCCGCTGCCGTTCGGGCCGATGATCGCCACCATTTCACCCGCATCGATCTCCAGCGAGACGCCGTTGACCACGGGCGTGGCATCGTAGCCGAGGGTGAGGTCGTGGACAGTGAGCTTCATCAGCGGTACTTCACAAGGTACAGCAGGAAGGGTGCGCCGATCCCGGCCGTGATGATCCCCATCGGTATTTCGGACGGTGCGATCACGAGGCGGGCGATGAGGTCCGCAGCCGTGACCAGCAGCGCGCCATAGAGCGCCGAGAGGGGGATGAGCCAGCGATGGTCGGCGCCGATGCTAAATCGCGCCAGGTGGGGGCAGACGAGGCCCACAAAGCTCACCATGCCCGCTGCCGAGACCGCCGCAGCGGTGAGCACGCCACACACGGCGAGGATCGCCAGCCGGGTGCGGTCGGTGAGGACGCCGAGGCCCGCCGCCACATCGTCGCCGAGCTGCAGGACATTGAGCCGGCCGGCGAACAGGAGCGCGGCGATGAGGCCGGGGATGACGTAGGGCAGCATGGCATGGAACTCGGTCCATTCGCTGCCGTAGAGCCCGCCCGCGAGGAACCCGAGGCTCGTCTGCAGGAAGGTCCGTGAGCTCGACATGAGGCCCACGATGGCCGCACCGAAAAAGGCGGAGAGCGCCACGCCAGAGAGCGCGAGCCGCACGGGCGACACGACTCCCCGCCACGCGATGAAGAAGAGGACCAGCGAGCCGCCAAGGCCGCCCGCGATGCAGCTCATCGCGAGCCCCCACTGCGGTATCTGCGGGTTAATCACCAGGGCAGTGGCGCTGGCGAGCCCGGACGCGGCCGTGATCCCCAGGATGGTCGGGTCGGCGAGTGGGTTCCGAGTCACTCCCTGCAACATCGCCCCGGCGACTGCGAGCGACGCGCCGACAAGGATGCCATCGACGAAGCGGGGATACCGGATCTGCCACACCACGTTTCGCGCGAAAACGTCCGAGTCCGACGTGAGGCCGGACCAGACTTCGGATGCCGTCAGGTTGATGGCGCCGAACATCAGGGTGAGGAACCCGATGACGACGAGCAGCGCGAGCCCGCCGCCGAGGAACAACAAGGGACGGCCCACCTGTAGGCCGGCGCGGCGCTGGAGCGCTGCCCTGCGTGCCGAAGGTGTGGCCGTCCCTGCCATAGTTACTCCTGGTGGCTGCTGGTCTACTGGGCCTTGTCCGCTGCCGCAGCCAGCGCTGCGAATGCCTCAACGATGCGCGGTCCCGGCGATTCAAGGAAGAGCTCGACGTCGAGTTCCACGATCGCGCCGGATGTTACGGCCTGCAGCCCACGGAACGGCGGGATGTTCGGGATGAGCGTGCTCAGCAGCGGCGCACCCGACGCCGACCCCGGGCTGATCGTGAAGATGATCTGCGGGTCGTATTCGACGAGCTTCTCCGGTGCCAGCGTTGAGTACCCGGGGAACGGACCTGCATCGGGCTGGCTCGAAGCCGGGTTCTCGATGCCCGTAATCTTCAGGAGATCGCCCACGTAGCTCGCATCCTTCGCGGCGTAAAGGGTCTGATCACGCCCGGCGATCATCGCGACGACCGAGAGATTCTTGCCCTCGATCGCAGCCTTCGCATCATCGCGCGCCTTCTCGATGCCCGCGATGACTTCCTCGGCGTTCTCTTGCGCGTCGAACACCTTGCCAACCAGCGTCAGGCCATCGATAACGTCCTGGTAGCTCTCCGCGCCGGCGAAGATGACGGGTACCCCGAGCTGCTCGAGCGGCTGACGATAGTCCGCGCCACCCTGGATCACGGAGTCTGCGATGATGAGGTCCGGACTCAGCGAGAGAATCGTGTCGAAGCTCGGCTGGTACGCCGTGCCGACATCCGTCGCCTCCTGTGCTTCAGGCGGGAAGTCTGCCGAGGACGAGCGGCCAACCACGGTCTCTCCGACCGCATAGACCAGCTCCACCGCGGTCGGGCTGATTGCGACCACAGTCGTCGGCTTCTCGGCGATCTCCACTTCGCGGCCGAGCAGGTCGGTGACCTTCAGCGGATAGGCAGCGTCGCCAGCGTCGGCGGTGCCACTTGCTTCGGCCGTGGTTGTCGCTTCACTCGTTTCCGTCGGGGTAGTCGTGCTGCCGGCGTCGTCGTCATCGTCATCGCCACAGGCGAACGCGAAGGCGGCCACGAGCAGGACCGAGAGCGCGATGGCGGCCAGCCGCCAGGACCGGGTGCGAATACTTGTCAAACCTTCCAAGATGACTAGAATCTCCGTACTCCATTGTAGATTTAGCTGCTATCTTACGGAATGTTGCATCTCGTGCAACGACCCATCGATGGGAGCCGCCTCTTGGAAAGCCCCGTTCTATACATCCCCGTGCTCACGACGATTCTCTCGCTCGGTTTCGCCTGGATCGTGTTTCAGCGCTACCGGCGAAAGGAGCGCGCCTACCACCTGCTCTG
>JALOAP010000113.1 GCA_023228745.1 Dehalococcoidia bacterium
TCCAGGCTCCGGTTGCGTGATTCGGCGCGTCGCCGCCAATAGGCGATCGCCTGGCGCCATGGCACGCGGGAGCGGTCCGGCCGCCGGAGCGGTGAGTCCCGGTACTCCGCGAGCTTGCGCGTCACGTAGATTTCAGTGGTTGGGTGGTGGCAGCGGCTCGCCGGTGCGAAGGGCGCGCAGGCGAGCCCCGAGATCGGCCTGGCTGAGCGCGCCGACGAAGAACCACGAGAGCGCAACCACCAGGCCGCCGAACACCATATCGAAGAAGAAGTGGTTCCCGGTAACCGTAATTGCCCACCACATCACGACGGACATGGCGACTGCGGCGATGCGGACCCAGCGGTGCTCGGTGTTCACCCAGATAGCAGCGGAGGCCAGCGCAATCCAGCCGAAGTGGAAGCTGGGGAGCGCGGCATAGTCGTTCACGAAGGGCCCTGGTTGGAAGTAGTTCACATTGCTGGTGGCGCCGTGGACCGTATCGGTAAACCCAAAGTCGTAGCCGTGCAACTCCATGAGGCGAGGCGGCGCGGCGGGCCAGAGCCAGTACGTCACGATGCCAATGACCGCGGAGACGAGCATCACGTTACGAACGAAACGGAAGCGCACAGGGTCTTTGACGACGAGCCACAGGGCGATCGCGAGGAGCACGGGGTAGTGGCCCCAGGCGTACACAAAGTTGGCGATGGTCATGAGCCAGTCGTACTGCAGGAAAAGCTCCTGCAGGCGCACCTCTTCGAAGATGCCGATCTGCTTTTCGAACCGGATCAGGTGGAGGCTACGTGCGACGGAAGAGTCGGTATCTTCCGGGCGGAGGCCACGGAGCAGGAAGTAGATCGCGAGGATGACCGAGGTCCCGAGGATTTCGGTTGCGACGAGCCGCCACCGCCGCTCCTGGTATTCGGCGTTGCCACTGGAACCGCGGCGCATCACCAAACTCATGGACGCGCCTCCGCTCCTGCTCCTCTCCTGTCGTGCTCACCTTGTCGCATGGTATTCACCGTACCGCACGGACCGGCACTGCCGCGCGTCGACGGACAATGAAGGTATCAATGGACGCTATCGGAAGTCAATGTTCGGGCTATCAAGAGAACGTATACGAGTGAGTCAGGTGTCATTTTCAGCTTCGAGCCGGCAGCGCTCCGGCAGTGCGACTTCACGTCTCCGTTCGTGGTTCACCGCACCAGGTTCCCGGCATCGAGGCGCCAAATTTCGCCACCGAATCGCTCAATGAACCAGCGGTCGTGGGAAACAGCCAGCACGGGGCCAGCGAACGCCCGCAGCGCATGTTCGAACTCCTCCAGCACGTCGAGGGCGAGGTGGTTCGTGGGCTCATCGAGCAGCAGGACGTTCGCGCGCCGGGCGATAAGCCGAGCGAGCTGCAGCTTGCGCCGCTCGCCGATGCTCAACTGGCCCACACGCTTCCGCAGGTCGTCGTGGGTGAACAGGCCGAAGCGAAACAGGTCGCGCACGAACTCGTCGAGATAGCCGGTGAGGCCGTCGCGGAAGGCGTCGAGCACGGTCCGGGTCGCGTCGAGACTGCGTCCATCCTGGTCGAGGTAGCCGAGGCGTACGCCGGGCGCGAGTCGGATGCGCCCCTGTTCCGGGAGAGTACGCCCGGCGATGAGGTCGAGCAGCGTGGATTTGCCGGCGCCGTTCGGCCCGGTGATGACCACCCGCGCTCGCGAATCGAGGTCAAAGGTGATGTCGTGCAAGACCGCACGGCCATCAAAGGACCTGGTAACCGACTCGACGCGGACCGCGGCGGCAGCTTCGATCGGCGCGATATCGAACCCAGGCGCGATGCGAAGCTGCTCCGGCGGGCGGGGCACCGGGTTCGCTTCGATGCGGCGCAGCTTCTCTTCCGCGCTCCGGACGTTCCGGGCAACGGCAGCATCGACCCGGCCGGCGAAGAAGTGCTTCGCGAACTTGTCGTTGTCGCGGGCCCGGCGGCTGGCATGACCGACATCGCGCGCACCAACTTTGACCATGCGCTGCAGCTCGCGCATCTCCTCCTGCTGACGCGCGTAGTCCGCTTCCCACCGGGCTCGCGCCGCAGCCTTCGTAGCGGCATAGGCATCGTAGTCACCGGCATACTCGTGGAGCGCGTGCGAGTGCTCGTCGATTTCGAGGATGCGGGTGGCGATGGTGTTCAAGAAGCGGCGGTCGTGGGACACCGCGAGAATGGCGCCGTGGAACCCGGAGAGGTAGCGCTCAAGCCACTCCATCGCCGAGAAGTCAAGGTGGTTCGTCGGTTCATCGAGAAGGAGCACATCTGGAGAGCGCAGGAGGAGCGCGGCGAGCAGCACGCGGGCCTTTTCGCCACCCGAGAGCGTGACGAAGGGCTGCGTCCGCGGCACCCGCGCGATGCCGAGCCCGGCGAACGTCTCGTCGATGCGCCAGTCGAGGTCATAGCCGCCGCGCCGTTGGAATAGCTCCTGCACCTCGCCGTACCGTTCCAGCAGACCGGGCAGCCCTGCGGAATCGTGGGGGACGTCCGTAAGCGCGGCTTCGAGCGTGCGAAGCTCCTCCTCGAGTTCCCGCAGCCCACCGACGGCTTCACGAACGAGGTCTTCGACGGTTGTGCCGGAGGGCGGCTCCGGCGGCTGTTGCGGGAGGAACCCGAAGGTCGCATTGGTGGCCAGTGAAGCACCGCCCGAATCGGGTGCGAGTTCGGAGGCGATGACCCGCAGGAGTGTCGACTTCCCGGCGCCATTGGCGCCGACCAGGCCGGCACGATCGCCATCGTTCAGGACAAAGGAGACATTGGAGAGGACCTGGGCTGGCCCAAAAGCCAGGGACACCCCGGCTACGGAGAGCAACATACCGATAACCCTGTTGGAACAGAAGGACGGCCGCCGTTGGCTCCGGGAGCGCTGACGGCGGAGGGGTTACCGGTGAATGCGCAAGGGACCCGCCTCGAAGAAGTTGGAAGGTACCGTAGCAAGGATGCGCCAGACGGTGCAATTCACGACTCGCGATTCACGATTTCCGAGTCGGGTAGCGGGGACCGTCAGCGGGAATCGTCGAATCGTGAGCCCTTGATCGTGAGCCTCGCCCGGCGGCGCTGAACCAGGTGCCAACCTGCCGGGATGAGCGACACGCCAAGGAAGAACGCGACCAACAGGAGCAGGAAGACCTCGACGTTGGGAACGCGCTCGCCGACGAAGTAGCCGAGCAGGACCATGGACATGATCCACGCCACCCCGCCCGTGACGTTGTACAACGCGAACTTGCGATAGGGCATCTCGGCCGCGCCGGCCACCGTGGGCGCAAAGGTTCGGACGAAGGCGAGGAAGCGCGCGAGCATGATCGTCTTCCCGCCATGACGTTCGTAGAAGGTGTGTGCCCGCTCGAGGTGGCGGCGGCGGAAGAAACGCGAATCCTCGCGCCGGAAGATGCGCGGACCGGCCGACCGGCCGATGTGGTAGCCGGTGGCATCGCCAGCGATCGCGGCCAGGATGAGGAGCGGGATAAGCAACCAGACGTCGAAGTGGCCACGTTGCGCCAGGAAGCCGGTGGTGATCAGGAGCGTGTCGCCGGGAAGGAAGAAGCCGATGAGCAGGCCCGTCTCGGCGAAGATGATGAGAAACAACCCGGGGTAGCCCACGGTCTCGATGATCGCTTCGAGGTCGATTGGCATGGCGCGCAGGGTACCTGCTCCTCGTACGGCTGCCAAAGTCCTCAGCGGCAAATCGCACCATCTCCCGTTCGCGGGACGCATGCGCCTACAATCGCCGGATGGCGAAGGACGATCTCACGCTCGAAGTCGGCGAACGCACGGTGAAGGTGACCAACCCCGCGAAGGTCTACTTCCCGGAGTCGGGCTACACGAAGCTCGACCTCGTGCAGTACTACCTCGCGGTTGGCGAAGGAGCGCTGCGCGGTGTCTACCGGCGGCCGATGGTGCTGAAGCGATTCGTGAACGGGGCCGACAAGGAGCCGTTCTTCCAGAAGCGTGCGCCCGCGAATCGACCGGATTGGATTACGACGGCGCACGTCAGCTTTCCGAGCGGCCGCAGTGCCGACCTCGCCGTGTGCGATGAGCTTGCGGACGTGATTTGGGTTGTGAACCTGGGCTGCATCGACCTGAACCCGTGGCCGGTGCGCGAAGACGACGTTGACCACCCGGACGAACTGCGCGTGGACCTCGACCCGACACCGGAGGCGAACTGGGGCATGGTTCGCGACGTGGCTGCGGTCGTTCGCGAAGTGCTGGAAGAGCTGGGCTACCGATCGTTCCCGAAGACGTCGGGATCGCGCGGCATCCACATCAACGTGCGCATCGAACGGCGATGGGGATTCCAGGACGTGCGGCGATGCGCGCTCGCACTCGGGCGCGAAGTGGAGCGGCGCGTCCCGGAACTCGCGACCACGGCCTGGTGGAAGGAAGAGCGCCACGGCGTCTTCCTCGACTACAACCAGAACGCTCGCGACCGTACGGTGGCCTCTGCCTACTCCGTGCGGCCGACCCCCGACGCGCGCGTCTCCGCTCCGTTCCATTGGGATGAGTTGCCGGACGTCGAACTCGGCGACTTCACGATCGCGACGATGCCGAAGCGCTACGCGGAGATCGGTGACCCCGGCGCGGAGATCGACGATGCGGCACATTCGCTGGAGCCGCTCCTTGAACTGGTCGAGCGGCAGGCGGCTGAGGGACTGGGCGAAGCGCCGCTCCCGCCGCACTACCCAAAGGCGGAGGGTGAGCCCATCCGCGCGCAGCCGAGCCGCCGCCGGACAAAGTAGGGCGCGCGGCCCTCAATTCCCTCCTGAGGCCACGAGCATCGGACGGGCATGACTCCCGTCATATGTGTCATCGTCATGTCGAGCGTAGACGGACGCTCATGGGAAATACGACTCTGACGTGCACCATCCTCGCCGGGCGAATGAGCGGATGGTGAACTACATCGTCAAACGGCTGGGACTCGCAGCGCTCACGCTCTTCATCGTGAGCCTGCTGTCCTTCTCTGTGCTCCGGATCATGCCCGGTTCGGCAGCCGAGCTCATGGTGACCGACCAGGGCTACGCAGAAGATGTCGATAGGTTGCGGGACCAACTCGGGTTGAACGACCCGTTCCACCAGCAGTTGCTGGCCTGGTTCGCCGATATCGCGCGGTTCGACCTGGGCGACTCCCTCTACAGCGGCGACTCCATCACGAGCGAGCTGGTCCGCCGGCTGCCAACGACAATGCTGCTCGGGTCACTCATCCTGCTGGTCGGTTGGGCGGTTGGAGTGCCGCTGGGCATTCTCGCGGCGGTGCGGCAAGGCACATTCCTGGACGAGGCGAGCCGCACGGTCTCGGTGCTGTTCCTCGCCATCCCGAGCTTCTGGCTCGCGACGATGTTCATCGTCTTTCCCTCCATCTGGTTCGGGTGGGCTCCGCCCCTCCGGTTCGTATCGTTCCGTTCCGACCCGGCCGCACACCTCGAGCTATTACTGTGGCCCGCCCTCATCGGTGGCCTGCCAGTCTCCGCCGGGGTTGTGCGGGTGACGCGCACGCTAATGCTCGAAGTCCTGCGGCAGGACTACATGCGGACGGCGCGGGCCAAGGGGCTCGCCCCACTGGCGGTCCTTTTCCGCCACGGCCTGCGGAACGCTGCTCCGGTGCTCATCACGATCCTCGGTCTCCAGATCACGACCGTGATCACGGGCACGGTGATCCTCGAACAGGTCTTCGCCATCCCGGGGATGGGCCGCTACATCCTCGAAGCTGCGGTCCGGCGGGACTACCCGGTGGTCCAGGCCATCCTGCTGCTCAGCGCGACGATGCTGCTGATGGCGAACTTGTTGGTGGACCTCGCCTACGGCTACCTCGACCCCCGGGTGAGGGTGACGGCATGACTTCGGGGGTCATCGCTAGTTCCGAAAGCGTCTGGGAGGCGCAGAGTTGCGGGCGGGCCCGCAGATTGCGGCGCTTCCTGGGCCAGATGCCGGTCACGGGCGTCGCCGGTGGCGTGATTCTCCTCGTCCTCGTTGGCTCTGCGCTGGCGGCTCCGCTGGTCGCGCCACACGACCCGAACGTCGGGGACACCGCACAGCGAATTGCGAAGCCCAGCGCCGACCACCTGTTCGGGACCGATCAGCTCGGGCGAGACGTCTTCAGCCGCATCGTATATGGAGGCCGCTACTCCCTTGGAGCGAGCCTCGCCGTGGTGGCACTCTCGGCGAGCATTGCGACCGCGGTAGGTGTTATCTCCGGCTACTTCGGCGGGAAGATCGACCTGGTCATCCAGCGCTTCGTCGACGCATGGATGGCGTTCCCTGCATTCCTTCTCCTGATCGCGCTCATCAGCCTGCTCGGACCGAACCTGACCAACGTCATCGTCGTGATGAGCATCGCGATGGCCGGCGGCATGTCGCGGATCGTCCGCAGCAGCGTGCTTGTCGTGAAGGAGGCGCCCTTCGTCGAGATGGCACGCGTCATTGGTGCGAGCGACACGCGCATCATCCTGTTCCACATCTCGCCGCAGGTGGTGCCGCTCGTCCTGGTCCTCGCGTCGGTACAGCTTGGGGGCGTGGTCCTGGCGCTCGCGTCGCTGGGCTTCCTCGGCCTCGGCATCCCACCGCCCACGCCGGAGTGGGGGAGCATGCTGAGCGGGCGCACGCGGGACTTTATGTACACCGCATGGTGGCTCGGGCTGTTCCCGGGGCTCGCAATCACCCTCACGGTGCTGAGCCTGAACCTCTTCTTCGACAGCGTCAGGGACCTCATTGACCCACGAATGCGTGGCACCGGGCGGAACTAGCCGGTGCCGGCGTCCAACACAACCAGGGAGGGAACCAGGAAAATGGCAACAGGCCGCCGAGAACATCATCCCCTACGTGCCCGCCTCACGCGCCGTGCGTTCTTCGGCACAGCAGGGAGCACCGCTGCGTTGGTCGCCGTTGGCTGTGGCGACGACGACGATGACGACGAGGGCGGTACGCCGACGTCGACCACCAGCGACGCAACCGATACGGCCACGTCGACCTCGACTGCCGAGGCGCCGAAACAGCCGAAACGCGGCGGCAAGCTCATCGCCGCGGTGGCGTCTAGCCCCGTGCACTACGACCACCAGCAGATCGCCGGCATCCAGGGCGATGGCCGGGTGTACAACCAGCTACTGAAGCTTGGCGCCGGGCAGGAGATCCTGAACGACCTGGCAGAGAGCTACGAGACCCCCGAACCGAACGTCTACATCTTCAAGCTGCGCCAGGGCGTGAAGTTCCAGGACATCGCGCCCGCGAACGGCCGCGCGATGGTCGCCGAAGATGTCGTCTACTCCATCGAGCGCGCCCGGACAGACGACCCGGCGTTCACAAACCGCTGGATGTGGACGTCGCTGACCGGACTCGAGGCGTTAGACGACTCGACCGTAAAAGCCACCTTCGAACGGCCCTTCGGGTCCGCGCTGTTCCATTTCGCAGCTCCCTCTGCAGGTGTGCTCGCAAAGGAGGTGGTTGACCAGTTCGGCGACCTGAAAGAGGCGAAGTCGCGCATCGGCACGGGGCCCTTCGTGCTGCGAGACGCGAAAAAGGACGAGATCGTCACCTACGAACGGAACCCGGGGTACTTCGACCCGGCGCTCCCGTACCTCGACGAGATCGAGCACCTGGTCATCCCGGAACGGCTCAGCCGCATTGTCGCGCTGAGGACTGGCCAGGTAGACATGATCCCGTGGCAGAGCGGCGTCAGCGACATCGAGGAGGCGCGCCGCGGGATGAGCGACGTGACCGTCGACACGCGCCCCTCGGACGCCGTGACAGCGCTCGGCTTCAACCACGCGTTCGCGCCGCTCAACGACGAGCGTGTACGCCAGGCCATCGCAGCCGCCATCGATCACCAGGAGCTGATTCGCGCGGCCGGCGGCGACGAGGCGGGTGTGGTCGTTGGGTTTGCCCACCCGAACGGCGGCAAGTTTGCCCTTCCCGAAAGCGAGATACGGGAGCTCACGAAGCCTGACCCGGCGAAGGCCCGCCAGCTCCTTGAAGCTGCGGGCCACCCGGACCTCGAGATCTCCGTGAGCGTGTCGTCCACCGATACCACCGGCCTGGACCTCTCGGCGGTGATGCAGCAGCAGCTCAACAAAGTTGGAATCAAGCTCAACATCGACCCGCAGGAGGTCGCCGCCTGGCTGCGAAAGCTCCAACAGAAGACGTATGAGCTCATCTGGATCTGGGCGTGGACGCCAGCGCTCGATCCCGGGCAGCAGTTCCATGGCGCGCTCCGTTCGGACTCGGCTCAAAACTGGTGGAACGCGAATGTGCCAGAGATGGACCAACTGGATGACAAGCAACAAGTCGAGACGGACCTCGACAAGCGGGCGGCGCTCGTGCTGGAGATGGAACGGCTGAACTTCAAGAAGGCAAT
>JALOAP010000169.1 GCA_023228745.1 Dehalococcoidia bacterium
CCTTCGTCCGGCTTGCCCTCGCCTTCAGCAGGCTTAGCTCCTTCGGCCGGCTTACCTTCGCCTTCGACATGTTTCTCCTCACCTTCAGCGGGCTTGGCGCCCTCGTCCGGCTTGGCATCAAGCGCGTCCGCAGGAACATCCGCACCGCCGGCCGCGGCCTCGAATGCGAGGTCGAAAGCGTCGGGCTCAAGTCCGTCAGTGGTGGTTTCGTCTTCTTTTGCCATAATCTACAGTCTCCCCCTGTATTATGATATTTCTACCAGATACCTCACTGTATCAAAAAGTTACAGCGAATGTCAATCAAATATTTGTAACAAATCTCTACATTCAAGTGCTCGGCCACTAAATTCGTCGCCCATTCGCTTCTCCAGCTTGTCTCGGTAGCCTTCCCGGCGCAGTGCGAACAGCTCGACGAACAGCTTGACAACGTCCGTTTCCTTCAGACTTACGAGAGTTTTTTCAATCTCAGCTTCGCGGTCTCGGCTCATTTTTCACATCGTCCCATATTTTACGTACTTCATCCAGACTCAGCCCCTTCCCAGGATGCAGCGCCTCAGATAACCATGATAGCGTCTTGAACCCATTGTACGTGCCGTTCTCATTTGCGCACGCCTCTCCGAGTGTCTTAGCTTTTCTTGGATCCTTGTCCATCTGCTTTCCTCTCTACTGCTGAAGCCAGCAGTGTCTTCAGATTTTCAAGCTGTGTCCGGTCCTCTGCCGACTTGGCGTTGGCCAGGTTGGCCTCGACTCGGGACATGATCTCTTGGATAGTTGCATCGGCCGAGGCCTGCAGCATCTCAGCATCGAGCTTTTTCTTGTCGGCGCTCGCCGTTGCATCCGCGGTCTTGGCCTGGGTCAGCCCCTGCTCGATCTGCGATGCCTGCGAAGCTGCCTCTCGCATGCCTTGGATAATGGCATCGGCTTCTTTCTTCGGCAGGACCCTGTTGACCGGCAGGTCCCGGGCCTTGAGCCTATCGATCAGCAGTCCGTAGGTATCGAGAATGGCCCGTTCCTCTTCAGTAAGAGTGGTGACGAACTGATCAAGCGCCGCCCCGCGCACTTCCTTGGCGACCAGCGAGATGTTGCCCAGGGCGCGAACCTGATAGTCGCCCTTCAGTTCCTCGTTCGGGTTGAACTCCATGTTCCACTTGAGGATGGATCCGACCAGGCTGGAGTTGAACTTGTCGAAGGCACGGACGGTGTCCTTGGTGACCATGTTGGCCGAGCCCATCATCATCGACATATTGTTGGTGGTCCGGAACGCCTCGCCGAGCGGCTGGTTCTGCATGGCGCCCATGGTGTACGCCGGCAGGTTGCTCTCCACGTCAAGTTGCTGCCGGTCCATCTGGATGACTTGCAGAAGCTCGGCAATATGGGAGTTCGTAGTCAGCTGGCGCACGGCCGGGTAGTTCGCCTCAGCGCCGTCACCTTCCCGCTCGATGGTCATGAACGCATGGATGGCGCCGATGCTCTTACGCCCCTTCGGCAACAGCGAAGTATTAACCTCGAAGATCGGCCCAGCCACCGCGGCCTGGTTGTCTTTCAGCGCCCGGGCGTCCACGCAGAGCGACATCTGAGAATCCCTGATCTCCTCCGGCAGGCCGATGCCGGTCAAGCCTGAGTCCTCGTCCTCGGCGTAGATGAACGCATGGTACTGATCAGACGGCTTCTCGCCGAACGCCGCCTTGTCCGCTTTGATGACAACATCGTCGATAAACCACAGGTCAGCGAGGATGTCTTGATCGAGCTCGGAGTCCTTGACTTCAACGCCTGCCTCGCGCATAGTGTGCGCCGAGATGAACCCCAGGCCGCGGTACACCTCATACCGTCGCGCTGTCCGGTCGGCGAGGTTCGAGGTCTTGGCGAGCAGTTGCAGTTCAGATTCATAGGACTTCGCAGAGTAGTTGCCGGAAGGATTCTCGCGCAGGTACTCCTTAATAACCGCGCTCTTAAAATCCGGCCGGTCAGCGAGCTTGCGAAACGCATGCCGCGTCAGCACATACCGTCGGAAGAACATTTCCTGATCATCCCAGCTTGACGCCGACAGGTCAGGATAAGCATCCCAGATGCGGAAATACTCAGCGTATGGCCGTTTCAGTGTCTTGCTCTTAGCAACGTAGGTGCCAAGCATCGGGTCGAACTCCCAGACCCGCTCGGTCTGCGTCCGGACAATAGGCGACTGAGCCACGCCGAACCCGTAAATGTAGCCGCTGCGCACGACTCGCTTGCAGAGTTGGGGATGGTCGAGACCCGGGTCCTCCATCTGGTCGGCGATCGCATCCTGCATCTTCGCCATCCGCGCCTCGGCGAAAGTACGAACCTCGCGCTCGATGTCCTCACTGGTCACCGGTACCGGCTGCCCCTGCTCGTCGGTGCGCTGCTGCAGGGTGTCGATGATCGTCTGCAGGGCGTCTTTCGGGATGGACGGATTGGTGGTCGTGGCCAGTTCCCAGTTCTTCTCGACCGCCGGGAACATCATCTCCATCATCTTGGCGACGCCGCCTTTGACCTTGACTCGGGTGTCCCGTGGGTAGACATGCGACCGCTCAGCCGGGATATTGGCGGCCACTTCAGGGTCGTACTGACCCATGTACTGGCGCAGGTTTTTCAGCCACTGGATCTCCAGCAAGGCGCGGTCAGTGATGAACTGTCCGAGCAGGCTTTTGAGATGCCCCCCGAGCTTGGCGAGTTCTTCGGTTGTCGTGATCATTTAATACCTCTTCAATAACCTTCGCGTTGAGCCGGCCTGTAGGGTTGATTATTAGATAGCGGGTTATGTCCTATCGGACGAACGTGATCGTCCGGGTCGTACTTGCCGGAGAGCAGATAAAGATCGCAGTACTGCCCAGCTTCTGCACTGTGGGAGTGCGGCCCTTTTTCAGGATTCTCTGAATAGTCCCCTGTAGATTTTATTTTTGGAAAACGATACTTACTCCGTAGCGCCTCGATATACCACTTGCACGATGGATCGATTACCATGAGCGGCTCTCCGTCCGGGTACTGGCTAAGCATCTGCTCAGTGGCCTGAATACGCACTCTTGGGTCGTTGGTCGAAGCTGCTTTTACAATAGCATCGTCTGCTTCAAAGGCCTCCTTCAGAACCTTAAAAGCACTGGACTCGTCAGAATCTGCACGGCGCTTACCGGCTGGATCACCAATGAAAATGAGCGGATTTCCTGGAAAGAAATTCTTGATGATCGGCCGTATATAGAGTTGTGCAAACCGCTTCATACCCATATCAAAAACATGCGCTTCTCGTAATACCCGTATTCTACCGTCAAGCCCCATCTGCTTAAACACTGCAGCAGGAGTAAGCCCTGTGTCAAACCCAATAACTACCGGCAAGATAGGGTCAATTTTAAGAGGCGTCAAAGATACATGCCGGTCTTGTCGAAATACTTGATGGTACACCGGTTTACCTGACTGCGTAGGAGAGTACAGTCCGTGCACATACGTATCCACCCAGGCTTTAGTCTTACCTTTAGCCAGGTCTGAATAATAATTCGGCCGCAAATATTCTACATTCTCTGCTTCAGGAGACAGCCCTGAAGGCTGCTTCCAAGACTCACAGATCATCACGGAGTCTGGATTGTTTTCTTCGAGCGGGAGATGTTCTATAATAGAAAACCAAGTGGAGTCAACCTCAGGAGGGTTGGTCGAACAAATCATTCCTGACCAGTACGCCGGAACATCCTCTCGCCGCGGATACCTGCCAATACGACCTTGCAGTGCTAGTATGATATCAAGGTTAATTTCACGGGCCTCCTCCACGAAGCACCCAGAAATTTCAAGACTCAGAACTCGCTGAACATCCTCTGGTGAGTCCAAGGCGCGAAACAATATCTCTGCGCGAACGTCGTTAAACTCCATATGAAAGATCATCTCTGATTCTTTCCATCGGCCAAGTATTCCTGGAGTCCACCATTCAAGTGCGCTTTTTAACACAGTATCTTTGAGCTGGGCTCGGGTATTCCTGATAACTGCCCAGCGACTTCTGCGGATCCCGTCCTTACCTGGCGGCATTTGTGCGCACCTGCGCATTATCTCGATTACACATCCTGTAGTCTTGCCGCTACCCAGAGGGCCGGATATGACACGCATAAACGCATCAGATCGCATAAACTTTGATACGGTTGGCGGAGCTACATATTTAATTTCGTGTGTCATGCGTGACGCCCTCGATTCTCAGCAGGCGTAGATAACGCTCGGCCAATATCCCATTTCATCCAGCCTATTCGGTAAGCTAATGTGTCTCGGCTAATGCCTAAATGCTTTGCCCACTCAGTAATGGACATGGTTAGTCCTGCGTAGCTGTATTTTCTAGCCGCTTTTTTGCGCGCGGAGGTCTTGCTCCTGCGATTATCATACGATGCTCTTTTCGGTAATTTCAACGCCTCCTCGACAGGCCACCCAAGTCTTATACGCCGCTGGAGCCGTGTATACGAAACACCGTGCTCCGCTGCCAAGTCAGTTACTAACCACTCCTTGCCAGCATATTGCACCGATGTCCTGTAATTTTTATCTTTGAGCCGATGTGGTGCAGTAAAGGCTCGTTCTAAGCCCAACTCTTTGACTCGCCGCGCAAGTACGTCTTTCTGCCATCCTAGCTCTTCCGCCCACTGCAACATGGTCTGTCGCTTCCCGCGGAACTCATATGTTTTTACATCCGTCCTACTGCGCTGCGCCTTACTTTGAGCGGCGCATTGCTCAGGAGATTGCTTCGCTCCCCGACGTTTGTCCCCCATCTGCCTCCGAGACTTCTCCGAATGGCGAAAACCGAGTTGACTTCCTGCCGTAGGCGCACAGTTATACCCGGCCTTAAAAGAGTCAAACACATCTATTGCCCTCTGTTCATAGAACAATAAGTCTACAGGAGCACACACCATTATAATCTCAAATGCAAAGGCACTTTTCTTGTAAGTATCCCACGATCTTTGTAGGTGCTTTGAGTGATGAACTCCGTTTCTCAGATGCTGTTTATGTACTCTCCACCGAGTCCGAAAACACTTCGCACTCCCAACGTACCGCTTTCCATTCTCGGTGTTGACAATTTGGTAAACTCCCCCTCGGTTCATCATCTCCCCCTCTCCGCATCTTCCTGGCACGAAACACACCGCTGAGTCCCGGGGTATGCTTGACGGCGCCGCTCAGGAATCCGCTCATCACAATCCATGCAGAAATGCGCCGATCTTCCTACCGGCCGAGGGACTGCGGCCAATAATGCGGAATGATCCTTGTCCATGCGTTCCTGTGCGTAGTCTGCGTCGTCCATTTTCTCAACTCCGGTAGAACTCATGGTTTCCAATTAAGCACGTTCTGGCCATCTTCGCCGCCCAGGGAGGCCGGACGACATTCGGGTTGAAGTAGTGGTCTGATCCCCACAATGTTTTGCCCTGCATCCGTTCCCCAAATGCGGCCATCACAGAGGCGGCACATTTTATCAACTCAGTTGGCTCAGTGATCATTGGGACGATCCCTTCATTGTACCATGAAAACTGCTTACTGGCTCTGATAACTGTATCAACCGACTGCCCTCGACGCGTTGCCCGGTTCAATACTACGTGGCAAATAGCAACCTGTCCTTCCCGACTTTCCCCGCGGGCTTCAAAATAAAGGTTGATGGTAAGCCAAAATAGCCACTCGATCCATTGAGCATTTACCATACGTCGCTACTCCTTTTCTTCATAGGCTTATGCAGCTCCTGAATAAATTTTCCGCGATAAAACCACATTGTCCACGGAAACTGCGGATCGCGATCCAGAAGTATGCGGCGAAAAAATCCATCAACCCTTTTTTATCTCTTTGATCGCGATACATTCAACAGGGCAGACCTCCCGCGCCAGCCGGATACTCTCCAGCACGTTCGCATTCTCCATCCAGGTTGCGCTGACCACTTGCCGCCCGCCATATTGACTGACAAAGCCATTCAGCCATTCTTCACAGTCACAGCACTGAGTGCAACGCGGGCCGGCCATGAGCAGGTAGGTCACCTTCCTGTCCTCTCATCGAGCCTCGCCAAAGTCTCGCCAAATATTTTCATCGAGCCGTTTACGACCCTGACGATATCTTTTATCTCAGCGATATCAGCTTGCAGTGCGTGTATTCGCATGTCTCTCCGATTTGAACACGCTACCTGCTGACGGTCACACCATTCAAGGGTGATGAGCTTCTTCTTCGTTTCATCTGGAGCAATCACCGCCTTGACACATTTTATCTCCTGGGTGACTTCGCCAATCTTTTCGTCCTGTTTTTTTTGATGTTCCAACATCTTCCCGAAAAAAGACCCCTGACGAAAGATCATCACCAGAAACCCGGCCAGGATGGACGCGATATACAGCCAGTCTTTGAGCTCAACAGCAGACATGTCCTCTCCTATTTCGTTGCCCGGCGAATAGACCAGTTGTGAAACCACTCAATCACCGGGCCGGCCACCTTGGCCACCTTGTGCATCAGGCCGATGGCCGACACCACCACGCCGGTGACGGCGATGTACAGGCTGTCAGCGTCCTGGATAATCCCCTTGAGCTCCTCGATCTCCTCGCCGGACAGGCCGATGGCCACGCCGGCCACTCCGATCAGGGTCAGGATGTTGCCCAGGGTCGTCTTTTTGCCGTCAATCGCTTTGACTGGATCCATTTTTCTTCTCCTTCCGTTTCTGTTTGGCCCACGCCTTGAGATTCTTTTTCATGCGCCGTCGCAACCGCTGTTTCTTCCAGGGAATCCACTGGATTATAATGGCATCGAATAATATCAATG
>JALOAP010000114.1 GCA_023228745.1 Dehalococcoidia bacterium
TCCCTGCTTCGGTAGCAGGTTCACCGCCCGTTCCGGGTGCGCCTCCGCGAGCAGCCGTGCCGCACGCTCCGCCTCCCAGCGGTCGCTCTTCTTGTAGATCCGCACTTCCGGGTGGTCGTAGACCGTGAACGACTCCTCGGCGGCGGAGTCATCGATCGAGATCCCGAGGAACGATGGCCGCACCTCGAACCGCGCGATCAGGTCGAAGCCGAGTTCACCGCTTTCGAGTAGCTCGTAGTAGTGGATCGTCGCCGGGTACTCTCGTTCCAGGCGAGTCACCGAGCCACGGATGCGATTGGAAGTGATCGCCACATAACCGGCAGCATTGAGCCCGCCCTTCGACCGCTCCGCCTGCGGGCCGTCGCCCCAGACCAGTTTGTAGACCTTCTCGGGAGAGTCCGTTTCGTACGGATGTGTGTCCACGATGGTGTACTGGCCGGGCACCTCGCCCGGCCAGACATACGGGACGGTGTCGTCCCAGAACTCGCCGGTGATGGTCGAGTTCGCCGGGATGTTGTCGTAGATCCAGCGGCTCGCTGCGATCCGCGGGTGTTCCTCCCGGTAGATGTTCTGGAACGCGAACGCCCACCACGCGGTACTTACGAAAACGACCCCCACCACGAGCCCCGCTCCGATACGCAGTGTGCGTGGCTCGAACGAACGTCGGCGCGGACGCCACCACCCCGGGAAGGCAGCGCCGTCGCCTTGCGCGGCACGGCGCCACACCGCCACCAGCCCCCACGTCGCAAGGACGCAGAGCACCGGGTAGATCGGCACGAAATACCGCATGAACGCGACGAACCGGGGACCCTGGAATGCCATCACTGCCGCGACAACTGCCAGCGGCAGCAGGAAGCGCAGGTCTCGTCGCTTGAACAGCGCCACTGCGGCGGCGGCCACTGCCACCCACGCCGCGACACCGAGTGCCGGCCCGAGACCCCAGAGCACCATCTGCGTGAGCGGCCGGACGAATGGCGTGTGCCCGGCGAATTGCACGAATGGTGGGTAGTCGACGTTCCCGTCCTGGAAGTCCCGTTCGCGCTGGATATCGTCCCACCACTGGCTGCTCAGTCCCATGTCCCAGAAGTTCGGCCCTTCGAACGCGTACGGCTGGGCGACGCGAAACACGATGAGCATGACCGAGGCGGCCAGGCACACGATCGATGCGTCCGTCACCCAGTGCCCGCTCCTGGTTCGCTCCGGGCCCCATCGCAGGCCCAGCCGCGGTAGGTCGCGCATGCCGATCCGAGCCAGGGCCCCGATCCCCAACACGGGGAGGAAGAGCAGGCCATTCACCTTGGAGGCCGTTGCGAGCGCCACACAGGCTCCAACGCCCACTCCCAGCACCCACGGCCGCACGCTGCCCTCCGACCGCACATAAAGCACGGTCAGCAGTAACGAGGCCGTACCGAAGAACACGAGATAGGGGTCGGTCGTCCAGAAGTGCGCGATCTGCGTCGGCAGAACCGCGAGCGCGTACAACAACGCCGCACCAATCCCGATGCGCCGGTCGAACAGCGCCGCCCCGAGCGCAAAGACCAGCACGATCGTAGCGGTGTCGAACAGGGCCGTGACGCGCCGGCCCCAAACCACGGTGTGTTCGTAACTATCGCCGGTGCCCGCCTGGTCATCTCCCGCGAGGGTGCTCACGCCCTTGGCCAGGAAGAGCGGAAAGGTGCCATAGACGAACGACGGGGTGTTCGGCGCGTTGTAAGGATTCAGCGGGCTGTTCGCTGTATCGAAGTACCCACCGACGCTCGATGGCCAGTCGATCCGGTCGCTCACCATCGACATGTACCGCTCGTCGGGGTGCATCTGCAGCGGCGTGCCTGTGCCCTCTGGCGTGTCCCAGTCCAGCCCGTGGAAGCGGAGCCCGGCGCCCAGCAGCACGACGAGCACCACCGTGACCGGCCATGCCACGCGCGCGACGATTGGCCACGTCCACGCGTTGCTCCACGCGCGCTCGGCAGGCGTTTCGGCCACGCTCTCTCCCGGCTGATGTCATCGCGGCTTCGCAGTCCGCACAGCAAGAGGAGGAGCCTTGGCTCCTCCTCTTCAGTCTACGTTCCTGCGAATGTTCGCGATCGACGAGCGAGCCGTCTACAGCCCCTTCTGCGCTACGAACGAGCAGAGGTCAGCGATTCGGCACGCATATCCCCACTCGTTGTCGTACCACGCCGCGACCTTCACCAGGTTGCCGCCGACCACGTTCGTCACTGCACCGTCGACGATGCTCGATCGCTCGTCGCCCTTCATGTCCATGGAGACAACCGGGTCGGTGGTGAAGCCGAGGATGCCCTTCATCTTCTCGCCCGCGGTCTCCGAAAGGATGGCGTTCAGCTCGTCCTTCGTCGTTTCCTTCTCCGTCACCGCAACCACTTCGACGATCGAAACGGTGGGCGTCGGGACGCGGTAGGCGACACCGTCGAGGATGCCGTCGACCTCGGGGATCACCAGCTTCAGCGCGCGTGCCGCGCCGGTCGAGGTCGGCACGATGTTGAGGGCGCCCGCACGCATCTCGCGCAGGTCGCCGCCGCCCGCCTGGTCGAGGATCTTCTGCGAGTTCGTGTAGGCGTGAATGGTCGTCATCTGGCCCTTTACGAGCCCGAGGTTGTCGACGAGTACCTTCACCACCGGCGCCAGCCCGTTGGTTGTGCAACTCGCGTTCGAAATCACATGGTGCTGCGCCGGGTCGTACTTGTCGGCATTCACACCCAGCACCACAGTCACGTCTTCATTCTTTGCCGGCGCGCTGATGATGACCTTCTTCACCGTGTCCCGGCGGTGCGCCGCTGCCTTTGTTGCGTCAGTGAAGAGCCCGGTCGATTCGATAACGACTTCCGCACCGACGGTCCCCCAGGGAATCGCTCCCGGGTCGCGTTCGGCGAACACCTTAATCAGACGGCCGTCCACCGAAATGCCGTCACCGTCGGCCCGGATGTCCCGGTCCCAGCGCCCGTAGTTGCTGTCGTATTTCAGCAGGTTAGCGTTGATCTCGGGCGCCACGAGGTCGTTGATTGCCACGACCTCCAGCTCTCCCTGGTAGCGCTCCGAGATGGATTTCAGGACCTGTCGGCCAATGCGGCCGAATCCGTTGATGCCGACTTTTGTTGCTGCCACTGGATACTCCGCTGGGTTGTGTTACAGGTAAAGACTACCCGCTTCCGGCCGCCAAGACTATTTCAGCGGTGTGTGAGTCCCCTTGTGGTCCAGTGCCAAAACGCCCTTACTGCAGTTTCACCGCCGTACCAGATGCGGTAATCATCAGCATCTGTCCGCCAACCGTCTCGTAGTCGATCTTCACTCCGACCACAGCGTCCGCCCCGAGTTCCACCGCATACTCCTCGAGCTCTTCGAGCGCCGTCGTGCGCCCTCTGCGCAACTCCTCTTCATACTTCCCTGAGCGTCCGCCAACGATGTTTCGGAAGCCCGCGGCAATGTCCTTGAACACATTCACGCCAAGGATCGTCTCCCCCGCTATCACCCCGAGATAGGCCGTAATCTCCCGGCCCTCGATGTTGCCGGTCGTCGTGATCGTTATCCCCATACTTTCGCCTCCAGAGCTGTGGCCAGAGCATAGATCCGGGCGAGGTATAGGGCGAGGCGATGGCGAGCCATTCACCGCCTGCTTACATGCATAGGGCCGCGCTATGGATGTTGCGCGAACGATATTCTCCGCGGCCTACCTCCCATTCGCGCTGTGGACGATCCTGTAATCAACACAGCTTCATGAGGAGCACCAAAGTGATTCGACGCATCGTTGCCTGTCCCGCCTGCGACCTGCGCTTTCTCTCCGCCCGCGAAAAGACGTTCTGCCCTGGCTGCCACAAGCTGGTCGAGCCACGCGAAGAAGTCGCGGCCTAGGAACCAGTTCGCATACCCGCCACGGCGGCGAGCTCCCCAGGTGCTGAAAGCGCCGGGAACTCGCCGTCGTTTGCGTTGGCCCAGCCTGCCCGGTAACACTCCGCGCCCTCCCGCGAAACGGTCTCCAGGTCCCACGCGTCGTGCGACACAAACGCACACGCTGACGCCGGGTACTCCAGGAACCGAAGGCAGCGTTCGAACCGTGCCAGCGCGTCCCACTGCTCCCCCTCCGGTTGCGCCGAGAGCACACTAAGGAAGCGGTCCAGCCCCGTCGATTGCACCTGCTTGAGCGCGATAGGGTGCGGTTCACGCGAAATTGCGCCCATCTCCACCTGCCTGGCACGGAGCGAATCCAACGCCATTCCGATGCCTTCGTGGACGAGCAGCTTCTTCATCGCGCTCCGCCCGAAAAATTCGCGGCAGAGCGATTCGCAGCTCTCGATCTGGTCGCGGTCCCGGAGCACCACGTTCAGCACATGACGCCATGGCCGCGTTCGGTACTCCGCCGCGAGCGGCGCGGCGTCGACCCGTTCGCCGCAGACGACGACGATCGCCTCCTCCAACGCATGCCGCCAGGCGGCGTCGCGCGCCAGCAAGACTTCGTCCAGGTCGAAGATGATCGCGCGAAGGCGGCCAGCCGGCGGAATGAGCACCAGCCTATTTTGTCAGACCGAATGCCTGCAGCGCCTGTTCGTAATCCTCGGGCGTGTTCATGTCGATGCCGCACACTTCGTCCGCCTCGAACTCGGCGATGCTGTCGCGGTGCTTCTCCAGCACGCCCCGAAGGCCGTCCGTCTGCTCGTCCGCTGCCATCATCTCTTCGCGCAGGCGCCCGGACACCACCACCGGGTGGCCGTGCTGCCCCTTCCACGAAGGGCGCGTCGCTGCGTTCTCCGGCTGATGCGCTTCGATGAGCTTCCGGATCAACTCTGCGGGTCGTGGTTGGTCCACGTTGCAGACCACGATCGCGTCTGCGTCCCGGTCCACCGCCTTCGCGCCAATCCGCAGTGACTCCGCCCGTCCCGTGAAGTAGCGCGCATTCAGCATCACGCGGCAGGGAAGGTCCCGAATGGCGCGATGGACCTCGTCGCCGCGATACCCCAGGACCACGACCACCTCGTCGACACCCGCATCCAGGAGCTGCCGAACCTGGTAGCGAACGAGCGGTTCGCCGCCCCAGTCGAGCAGCGCCTTCGGTGTCCCCTGCATCCGCTTCGACATCCCGGCGGCAAGGACAATGCTGGAAATCATGCTCTCATCTCCCGGAGTTCATGCTATCGCCGGGCCTGCTCACGATCGAGCGGCCCGATGACGGGGGCCGAAGGCCGGCAACTAGGCCGGCACTTCCTCCACGCCGCGGTGGCTATCGAATGGGTTCGCGATTCCGTACTCCGCAGTCAACAGCCGCAGGAAGTCCCGCAGTGGCGGCGCCATCGCCCGGTTGCGCAGCACATGCACGCCCACCTCTCGCTGTGCCGGCTGCTCCATGTCGCGAATTTCTACCCGCGCCAGTGTCCCCGCCTGCACTTCGCGTTCAGCCGAAACGACGGGCAGGATGGCGATCCCCAGCCCCGCCTGCACCATGTGCTTCGTCGTCTCCATCGAGTCCAACTCCATGACCGACTCCGGCACCACCCCGACGCGCAGGAACATGCTGTAGATCAGGCTGTGATAGCTCGAGCTTCGTTCGAAGAACAGGAACGGTTCCCGCCCTGCTTCTGCGATCGTTACCCGCGGCCGCTGCGCGAACGGGTGCTTCGGCGACACCACCAGGGCGAGGTCATCGTTGTACAGGTGCAGCGATTCCACCTCGGGATGCTGCGTAAGCCGCGTGATCGCTACGTGCAGCTCGCCCGCGAGCATCCGTTCGATGACATCCTCCGTGGTCCCCGTGTTCAGGTGAACGTGGACCCGCGGACGCTCCTCCCGGAAGCGCGCCAGGATCCCCGGCAGCACGTACGTCGCGATGCTGGAGCTCGCTCCAATGCGGAGGCTGCCGACATCACCGTGACGGACTGCTTCGATCGCGTCCGTCCCCTCCTGCACCGCGGTCAGCGCGCGCTGTGCATGCGGGATAAACGCGTGCCCGGCATCCGTGAGCGTCACGCTCCGGCCCGTGCGCTCAAAGAGCCGCTCGCCCAGCTCGCGCTCCAATGACTGAATGCGCGCCGTCACCGACGGCTGCGTGAGGAAGAGCGCCTCTGCCGCCCGGCTGAACGAGCGGTGGTGGGAAACCTGCAGAAACGCCTCAAGTTGCGCCAGTTCCAAATGTTCTACTCCAGGGGGCGCACCCGGCGCCCCGTTATGCTTTGTTTCGATAGTAATCCGCATTGACGCTGATGTACGAATTCCAACGTGCCGGAACGTCTGCATCGTGGAAAATTGCGGTAACCGGGCATGCCATCTCGCACGCCGCGCAATCGATGCACTGGTCCGGGTTGATGTAGTACTGTAGCGCCTCGTCCGTTGTGTGGATGCAATCCACCGGACAGACCTCGACGCACGACGCGTCCTTCGTCCCGATGCAGGGCTCCGTGATGACGTAGGGCATGGACCGCGATCCCCTCTCTACTCAGGCTCGACACCCCGCTTGTAGACGATGACATCGCCACGAACCCGCGCCTGGCAGGCCAGCCGCAGCCGCGGGTCTTCGATCGACCGCAGTCCACGCTGCCGGACCAGGTTCGCGCGCTCCCATCGCCCCATCGCTGTCAGGCGCCCTACGCCAGAGAGGACTTCCATCGAGCAGTTCGTACACTCGCCGTTCCGGGCACAGCCCACGGGCCAGTAGTACCCCTCCGCACAAACGGCATCCATCACCGTTTCATTCTCCGGCGCATCTATCTCGATGCCGATTGGTTCTACGCGGATCCGGGGCACTGCACAATTCTATCAGGCCCATGTCGGCCACCTTTTTCGCCGGGGCTGCACTCCGCTACTGCACGGACCAGAACGCCCCATTCGGGGCCGCATTTCGCCCGGGGCGTCGTGGCCCCTTCTGCAGAATCTGGAGTACCTCGCTCCACTGGCTTGCAAACGTCAACGGCGCGCCAAGCTCCTCCTCGACTTCTTCGATCGTCCGGCTATCCAGGAAGTGTCGTCCGAAGTAGTCGAGGCTTGGCCGAGGCAGGACATAACAGTCCGGACCGAGCCCCGCGAGCTCTCGCACATAATCGCCGCCACAGAGCAGGCCGCTGACGTTTACGCGTTCTCCGAACACCGTGTTCGTCACCGGCCGTACATCGATCCGGGCACCAGACAGTGCCTCGAATTCCGCAGCGATCTCCCGTAGCCGGCCGCCGATGAGCGTGCCGCAACCGATCACCAGGTGTCGTCCCGCAAATGCACCCGGCCCCAGCTTCGCCAGCTTTCGCCGCGTCCGCTTCCAGTCCTCCAGCATCGTCCGCACCATACCGATGCCGTTCTCGTACTGTGGGAAGCCTGCGTACCAGCTCGCTGGTGGCACCTCAACACCGGCCGTCACGTAGTACTCATCGCTGCACTGGACAATCGCCGCACCCTGCTCTTTGCGTAGTCGCTTCTGCCAGCGCGTTACCTGCGCCACCAGTTCCTGGGCGTAATCTCCCGCCGGCCGTACGAGCTCGATCCCGTCCCGCTCCTTCGACCAATCCTCCAGCTTCGGGCTCGCCCCCACCGGCACCACGGACACGGTTCGCACCGTCGGGTAGAGCGCCCCGAGGTCCGAGATGCTGCGGTCCAGGTGTTCGCCGTCGTTCACGCCGGGGCACAGCACGATTTGCGTGTGCGCTTGCAGTCCCAGGTCGCCCAACCGCCGGAGCTGTTCGATCACGTCCGGTGCATTTGGGTTCGACAGCATCTTCCGCCGCAGCCCCGGCTCCGTCGCATGGACCGACACGTTCAACGGGCTCAGCCGCTGCTCCTCAAGCCGCGTCCAGTCGTCCTCCGTCAGGTTCGTGAGCGTCACGAAGTTGCCGTGGAGGAAGCTCAGCCGGTAGTCGTCGTCCTTGGTGTAGAGCGTCTTCCGCATCCCCTTCGGCAATCCCTTCAGGAAGCAGAAGAAGCAGTTGTTGTTACAGAGAATCACGTCGTCCCACGTCGCGCGGTCGAACTCCAGCCCAAGGTCCTCGTCGATCTCCTTCTCGAAGACGAGGAGTTCTTCGAGCCCGTTCGCTTTGCGGATGTGCAGCTCCACCTCCGGCTCCGCCTGGTAGAACTGCAGGTCGACGACGTCGCGAAGGACACGGCCATCGAGCGTCAGGATGCTATCACCCGCCTCAAGGCCAGCTTCTTCTGCAAGGGAACCGGGGCGCACCCCGGAGATAAGCGCAGGCGCGGGAGGGCGCATCAGATCTTCAACAGCTCTCGCAGGCGAGCTTCGACCTCGTGGATCGAGTAGTCCGGCGTCGAGGCGCCAGCCGTCAGCCCG
>JALOAP010000115.1 GCA_023228745.1 Dehalococcoidia bacterium
TGAGGAGTGGAGTATAATGACTAAGGTCCCAGTAACAGCGGACGATGATCTTGTTTGGGACATTGGGCTATTTGGAGACGGACGGCTGGTGAAGGATCTGAACGATTACCTTGACCCTCCTGATGTCATGCCGCAGATGCCGGTATGCTCGACCTATTCGGACTATGACCAGCCATGAGTGAACTGAGAAAAATCATTAAAGAGATCATCCTCCAGGTAGGGTCTCCTGGAGACCCGGGATATCCCGGTCGTCCGGCTATCCCTGAATATTACGAAACAAAGACAGTTACTGTTTGCGGGTATGTTTGGTACACCTACGATGGAGATTCCGGGATACCGATCAGGTCTCCTGGATATGAACCTGGGTTTGGCGGAGGTTTCTTTCAGTGGGAATGCTGGCCCGAAACCGTAACGATTTATCATCCACCGCAGCCAGCTATCCCTGCTATTCCGCCAACTCCTCCGACGCCGGATATTATAATCCGGAATCTGAACATTGGATGGAACTCTCACTCTCGAACCATTGACCCAATAGGGAGGGGGGAGTTCCTACAGTACAATCTCGGCGCTGGAGTAACCGGTGCGGTGTTCGGCGTGGGCCTGAAAGGAATGGACGATGGGACTCCGGCCCAGTATGCACACGCCCTGGTCTTTGATGTCTCGGGCATCAGGCTGTACGAACGCGGCAAGGTGGGACAAAAACTGTACGGCCTCCCGCCGGCCGGAACGGTTCTCAGGATTTACCGGGACTGGAACAAGGCTGGCAACAAGATTTCATATTACGTCAAAAAGGCTGATGGCAGCACGATTATCGAGGCAAGTACGACCACGACCATCTCTTCGCTGGCGAAGCTGTACGTTTATTCCTGGCTGTATACTGGAGGGGATCGTGTGCCGGAAGCTGATTACCTGATGGGCGAAGTAATGTTTGCGAAAACACAGGATGCGTAAATGAAGGGGACAGGGACGTTAGATGCCTATGCAGGGCAGGACGTTAATCTGACAGGGGAAGGCTCTCTGCTTATTCAGGCAGCGCTTTTTGTCGGGAGAGGAACGCTGTCCGTTCCAGGGCAGCCGATATCGGCGACACTCTCAGGCAGCAGTGAATTACTTTCACTCGCTTTCTTTGGGCCAAGCGGATCCGGCGACCTTGCACCCCTGACCTCAATGGGAGGGGATTATAAATATTGCATAGCCCAGGACCAGAATCTTGCCCCGCTGACAATTTTTGCCTATGGCGGGCTCTATATCCCGGCTACTCCGGTTATTGGGTACGCCAACCTGCAGCCGCTCGTCTCTGCAGGTCATATCGTCCGGACGCACATTATGACCGGAAGCGCTAACCTCTCCCCTCTTCACGCAAAGGGCGGCGATTATAGATACGCCGAGGCGCCTGACCATGACTGGGTGCATCAGAGGATTGCCCCGCTCGTTTCGTTCGGGACGGAAGGAACAGATGACGTGATCATGCTGGAGCATCTCTATGCCATGGACGAAAGCACTCCGGCTCTTGACATGGTTATCGTCTTCACCTCCACCGGTACCATTGACTCGGTATTCACTGTCAGCCGGGAACTGGCGCAGGACATCGTGGACGACATGACTGCTACTGGCACGTTCTCCCTGCTCGCCACGTTCGCCATCGATATCATCGCTGATGCTCTCGGGCTGTCTCGGGACATGGTTGCCATTGACGGAGTCCCTTCGCTCGACAACTACGGACAGGTCTGGTGCGTGAACATGGATACCGGCGCCTCCAGCCAGTACGAGCAGTACGGGTTCAACTCATTCTTCGAGCGTGATGGATATTACTACGGCGTGGCCGAGGACGGCATTTACCAGCTCGATGGAGACGACGACGCCGGCAACGACATTGCATCCCTGATCGATTTCGGAGAGAATAATCTCGGTGTCCTCGGGAAGAAGGGGGTGCAGAACGTCCATGTCGGCACATCCGACGGGACCAATATGTATCTGCGAGTCGAAACCGCGGCCGGCACGTTCACCTACCAGCTTGAAACTTGCCAGAAGGGTACAACCGGCTGGCGGGCGAAGATCCCGTTCAACGTCCAGGGGACGGACTGGCGGTTTACTCTGATCGCCACCGGCGCGTTCGAGCTGGACGGTGTAGAGTTCGTTCCAATTAAATTGTCCAGGAGGTTATAATGCCTACCGCAGCAGAGTTCATCGATACAATAATCACCAATGCCCTGACAACGGCTACTGCGAACACCACTGCCGCGTCCGACGCTGCTGATGATCTCATCGCGGAGAACGCAGGGGTCTGGATCGAGCCGCCGGACAGTGAATCCGATTTCGAGCCGGAGGCGGTGGAGCCGGAAATCCCGACGGTCGCCGACACGCGCATTGACTACCAGGCCGAGCTTGACCATCTCATCGCACTGCTGTCCGAGCAACTGGCTGATTTCTTCGCTACCTACTACCCCCTGGCCTCCGATGCTTTCGACGAGGCCACTACCTGGCTGATCAACACAATCACCAATGGTGGGACCGGGATCAACACCAGTGTCGAGGACCAGGTTTGGCAGCGGTCCAGAGAGCGCACTACCGCTGATGCTGCGTCCAAGAAAGCACAGATCGCCACCGGCTACGCAGCCAAGGGCTACTTCATGCCGTCCGGGTCCATGCTCAAGAAAATGGAAGAAGCGGACTACGCAGGGCTGGCGGCGAACGGGGTTGCGTCCACGTCCATCGGCGCCAAGCAGCTGGAGATCGAGATCGAGACCATCAAGTTCGCCATTGGCGAGGCACTCAAATCCCGGTTGGCGGCGATGCAGGTTGCAGCCGACTATATCCGCGCTGTCGCCACTGCCCCGGCCTCGGCGATCAATTATGCCAACCTGAATACAGACGGCCAGGCCCGCATGATGGCCGCGGCCGCAAGCTGGTACGAGGCCCGCTTGAGCCGTGATAAGCTGGTGCTTTCCAGTAAACTGGCTGAGCTTGGATCCCGGGACGACATTTATAAACACCGCCGGGAAACTGCCACACACAACAGCCAGGTTGACGTGCAGGCCCTGGCCGCGGCTGCCGATGTTTTCGCCCGTACCGCCTCGGCCGCTTTGTCGAGCCTGAACAGCATCGTCAGCACCGGTGTAAGTGCGTTCGAGTAATGGACATTTCATTTTCGATGATGTATAAAGAAGTTACAATGTAACTTTTTGGAGGTGACGTATGGCTACACCACTTGAAGAAGAACGCGCTAAGGTAAAAAGTTTTCCAGAACGTCTTGGCGCCGGGCTCCGTACTCGTGCTCAACCGCTGGTCACCAGAGGATTGCAGAATATGGGCGCAGCTGCTACGTTCTTGCCTCGCACTACAATCAGCGGAGTACAGGGAGTAATTAGAGGGTATCGAGGGGCAGGGCAACCGGGGCAGCCCTCTCCGGTAGGTCAGCCTGAGCAACTTCCTTCTGCAGGTATCCGACAGGTAGTTGCACCTTCCGGCCCGCAAGTTCCTGCTGGCATCGGTGAGGGTTTCCCTGGGACCGGGATGATCAAAGATTCGACCGGCAAAGTATCCTACATGGACGCCTCCGGGAACATCAGTTCCTTCCGGCCGTATCAGGAAGGTGGAGTGCGAAATGTTCAGTCTCAGTTGGGGGGCGGGATCCGTCGAGGCAACTATAACTTCGAAGGCTCGGCTGAAGATGCGGCGCTGTTCAATAAGCCAGTCTTTAATAACGCCACGCGACAGGTAGTGAGTGGAACACGCGTCGAAGCAGTCCCGCCTGCAGCCGGAGTAACTGCCGACCCACTTACAGGTTCTTTCGGCGAGGTAGTAATGCAGGGACTCGGCCTGCGCCGGGCAAGGACCCTTGCCAATATTGAGAACCAGCAGGTCCAGGCTGACCTTGAGCGAAGCGGCCAAGGCATTACCGCCCGCGGGCAGGACCTCACCTTCGCCTCGAATGCTGAACAGAACGCCATCGCCGCCGGCAGGAATCCGAGTCTCAACGCCCAGGCTGCTGCTCAGGGGGAGCTGGTCGGCACCCAAGCCGACATCGCCAAGCGCAGCACTGAGCTGTTCAACCAGTGGCAGGCCGCGCCGGAGGGGCCTGAGAAGGAGCAGTTGAAGGAAGCCTACAACATGCTGCAAGGGACCCAGGAGAAAGCGCCGCAAATTCATTTCGGCGAGACAGAGTCTATTACCGATCAGGGCATTGTCAGTACGCCCTACGCGGCAACGCTCGACCAACAGGGAGGGCTCAGGGTATTGCGACAGGGGGCGAACTCTCTCGAAGGAGCGGCCCGGCCGGCGCCAAAGGTAGGCGACATAGTTGGGGGATATAAATTCAAAGGCGGCGATCCGAAGAGTAAAGACAGCTGGGAAAAGATATGACAGCACCGTGGGAAGAGTACGCTGCGCCGGCAGGACCTTGGGAAGAATACTCGAACAGTGCCGAAGCTCAGCCCTACACTGGCACCGGAATCCGCCAAACTGCGAAACAAGGCGGATTCATGGCCTCGGCCAAGCGAACTGTTGGTCAGGGGATCAAAGGCGCCGGCCAGCTGGCAGCGGATGTCATCCCGGGCGTAACGCCTGAGAACCCGCTCGCTGCCTACGGCCAGGAAGTCATCGAGGCTAACCCCACCGTTGTCAACAAGCTGAGCGACATCCCTAAGAACCCTCTTACCACGGTCACCGAGGCAACTGGCAATGCCGTGCCGTCCATCGCCGGCATGGTAGGCATTCGCGCTCTGGGCCAGGGCATTACTGCGCTCTCGCCGCTTACTGGCCCGGCCGCTCCGGTTGTCGCCGGGTTGGGGCAGGCAGTAGCGTGGCTCGGGCCGGCAGCCATTGCCGCCCTGCCGTCGTATGGAAGTATCCGGGAACGCCAGATCCTCGATGAGCCGGAGTCTCAGGCCTCGGCTAAAGACAAGGCCATTGCCGCGATAGGCGCAGGTACCGTCGGCCTTATTGAGCAGAGGTTCGGCCCGCAGAACTGGGCACTGGCCGCCATGACCAAGGAGGGGCGCACCGCCCTGGCCAAGAAGTTCGCCACGACTACCCTGCCTGGGGCAGTAGGGAAGGGGGTTGTCACTGGTGCGGCGGTCGAGGGCGGCGAGGAACTGGTGCAAAACCCGGTCGAGCAGATCGCTTCATATCAGAATCCTTTGGACAGGAAGAACCTAGAGGACACTGCGTTCGGCGGTGTCATGGGTGCGGTCGGCGGCGGCGTGCTTGGCGGCGGGTTTGGAGCGGCGTCGTACCAGTCTCCCTCGGCACGAGACACCGTCCAGCAGCGCACCCTCAGCAACCTGATCAAAGGCGCGCAGGTGTCGGTCACCGGGGGCACGGCCACGATAGTCGAGGAAGGCAAGCCGCCGGTCACCATGCAAGTGAGGGACTTGGCTGAGCATCTCGCCGCCGGCGGGACCATGGACACCCTGACTCCTGAGCAGAGGTTCGGAAAGGATGTAGCGGAGAAAACACAGTTCCTCGGCAGCCAGCCGGCGGTTGTCGGCCGGCCGGAAACAGCAGTCGGAGATGTGCAGGCTGACATATTCGGGCGCGAGGCACTGGCCTATAACCAAGAACGCAACCGCCCCCGTGGACTGGTCACCGGCGAAGGGCAGGGTATCCGCAGCAGAGTTCCTGGGCGAACCGCAGAGGAGGTGGCAGCGGAAGAAGCGGCGTACCAGAACCAGCCGATAAACGTGCCACCGGGAGCTGAGCAAGGCCTGAGGGCTATTGCATCTGGAGCAACCACGGTCCCAGCTTTCCAGCGCGATGCCGATGTAGTCACTGCGCCTATGGCGGCACAGACCGACATCTACAACAAAGACCGCAACCGCCCTCGCGGGCTGGTAACACCTGCCAAGTCAGAGCAGCAGCCGGCAGTGAGCCGGGTCCCAGGAGTGTCGGCCGAGGAGGTCCTCGCCGCCGAGCAGGCTTACCGGGCTTACCAGACTGGACAGGAACCTGCCCAAGCACCAAAACCCATTACCCGCAGTGACGGCAAGCCGTTCTCCACCGAGCGCACGGCCGGCGTGGCTATCAAGCGGCTTGGGCTGAAGGCGGAGGAAGTCGAGGTCCGCCCGGTGGCGGGCGGGTTCGTCGTTGTTGCAAAAACAAGTGACTCAGTTGACAAAACTCCCAAACCGAAGTATTCTACCAGTGAGGGCGCCTACAGCAGTAGGCCGGTAAGAAACTACGATGCCGGGAGGGATGTCAGTGCAGAAGCCAAAGAAGCGATTACTGTACTCAATCAGGCGCTTAATGTCGGGCGGACCGGTGCGCAAGCTGGTAGCACCATCACGCCGCGTCGCGTTGTCTCGACGGTGCAATCTACGGCAAATCGGATCGCTGCCGCGTTCGGTCGGCGAGTTGTGTTCTTCGCGTCATCCGATCCGGCGGCGGTATTGCCGAATGGTTTCATAGACAAGGCCGACCCGCGCACCATCTACATCAACACCGAGTCCGGGTTCTCGCCGGTCACTGTCATCGGCCATGAGATCCTGCATGCCCTGCGCACTGAGCGGGAAGAACTGTACAACCAGATTCTCGAAGCGGCCCGAGGGAACTTCAAGGAAGACATGCGGGCGCAGTACAAGGCGCGCCTGGCCAAGAGCAAGTACCACGAGACCCGCGCCATTACCGAGGACTACCTCAACGAGGAGATGATCGCCGATTACCTGGGCGACTCGTTCTCCGATCCCAAGTTCTGGGAGGCCCTGGCCAAGCGCAAACCGTCTGTGTTCGAGCAGATGTCCTACTACGTCGTCAACTTCCTCAACCGGCTGATCGATCACTTCGCCGGCCAGCAGAAAAACTTCCAGTCTGATCTGTTCTTCAAGGACCTTGTCAAAATGCGCAAGGCAGTGCTCGACGCGGCTGAGCAGTACGGCGGCGCTGAGTCGTGGATCGGCATGGGCGTTCCCGAGTTCAGGTTCTCCCGGGCGGAGATCGTGGCCCACGCCAAAGCCTTTTACTCCAAGCTCCAGCAGGTAGCGTCCTCAGCGTTCCAGGGGATGAAGGCGCAGTCCGTGTTGAACTTCCTCCAGAAGCAGGGCGTGAAGAAACAAGAGATCGAGGCGGTAGGCGTTGCCGAATGGCTGGCCGGGAAGAAGCCGACCGACAAGGTTACACAGCAGGAGCTTCTTGATTTCGTCCAGGCCAATATGGTTGAGACGGAAGATGTGGTGCTACAGGATTCGGACATTATTTCCCCAGAGCTTTCCAGGGAGTTCCATGAACTTGACAGGATGGTGGCTACTGGCGAACGAATGACGGCAGAGCAGAGTGCAAGATACAGAGAAGTGCAAATATTGATGAACCGCGCCATTGAGGGCAAAGGGACTCACTTCTCCCAATACCAACTCCCCGGCGCCGAGGAAGGCAGCTACCGGGAGATGTTTGTTACTGCGCCCGATCAGCGGCGTCCTCCAATTTCAAAAACCCTGCAGTTCAAGCAAGATCAGCCAAATAGCGTCGAGGTTCTCGACGAAAACGGAGAATTTTTCGGGCGGTATGGCGGGACAGTCGAGAGCGTAAAAGCATTTCTCGACGAAGGCGAAGGTTCGTACTGGCAAGACGGCCACTCCGATTACTCCGACATCAAAAATCCCATAGTCCGTATCCGGTTCAACACCCGCGCCGACAGCCAGGGACGGCGCATCCTCTTCGTTGAGGAGATGCAGGGACCCAACAAGGACAATCAATCCAAGATGCCCGCCTACCTGCGGGACAATATCTACAATCTGGGAGTGAAAAGGATCCTCGCTTATGCCAAGGAGAACGGGTTTGACGGGGTGAGTTGGACAACCGGGGAGATGCAGCGGGATAGGTATTCCGAGGCGCTGAAGAAAGAAGTTGACTCCATCGGGTATCAGAAACGAGGGGACGAACTTTACAATATAACCGTGTGGGGCAAAGACGGAGATGCAGTTTGGCAAAACCAGAGCGCATCAAGGGAAGATATTGAAAATAGCATTGGAAAGGAACTGCTCCAGAAAATCGAAGCTGGAGAAGGCAGGAAGGAAGGCGAAATAACCTACCTTGAGGGCCTTGACTTAACTGTTGGCGGCGAAGGCATCTTGCACCTCTACGACACCACCCTCCCCGATATGTTTAAGGCGTATGGGAAAGAGAGGGTAGGGAAGACTGTATTTACCCACGAAGGCTTTGAGGCTGATTATGACCAATCAGAAGGGGAAAGTATTGTAGATGCTGTTCCGCCTGGAAGTTTCACCGTCCCCTTCCTCCCCGTCACCGGCAAGACCCCGG
>JALOAP010000116.1 GCA_023228745.1 Dehalococcoidia bacterium
CCTGCCGGGGCGAACCGCTAAGACTGCAGTACGGGTCACCCCAAGCACCTTCACTGCGTGTACGGTTGCTGCTGGCCTCCGTACCATCGGGGGAACCACCACTGGGAAGGAGCGCCGCGTGCGGTTTTGGCGCAGGAAGAAGCAGGAAGAACAGCCCGAAGTCGTCGTTGCTGAGGACGAGGAGTACGTCAGCGACGAGGAGATAGAGGCGGAACTCGAAGCCCTCGCGGCCGAAGAGGAGGAAGAGCTCGACGCGGGCGCCGAGGCATTGCTCATCGAAACAGAGGCAGAGCCTGAGGAAGCGGAGTTCGGGGAGTACGGGGACGAGTACGACGACTACGAACTGACGCCCGAAGATCGGCAGATCGTCCACGAACAGACCAACCGCGCCACCGAGCCGACGCGACGCGGGCTCTTTGGCCGTATTGGTGGGCTGTTCCAGCGCGCCGACTTCGACGAGGAACTGTACGAGGAGCTTGAGGAGATCCTGCTCGGGTCCGATGTTGGGCTGGAGACCACGGAGGCGATCCTTGCTGGCGTGCGGAAGCGCGTGAAGGACGAGGGCGTGAAGCAGGGCGTGCAAGTTCGGGAGATCCTGCGCGAAGAACTCATTGCGATCCTGCAGGCGCCTCACCGCGAGCCGCCCGCGTGGGCACGCGTGCCCGTGCCCGAGCTATTGATCCTGCTCGTCGTGGGAGTCAACGGCGCAGGCAAGACGACGACGATCGCCAAGATGGCGCACGCCTTCAAGCGTGACGGCGCGCGTGTCATTCTCGGTGCAGCCGATACCTTCCGGGCGGCGGCGATCGACCAGCTCCGGGTGTGGGGGGAGCGCGTGGGTGTCCGCGTTGTCGCCCACAAGCCGGCGTCTGACCCGGGGGCAGTGGTGTTCGATGCAGTCTCGGCTGGCGAGGACGGGCGCGCGGACATCGTGATCATCGATACGGCCGGCCGGCTGCACACCAAGTCGAACCTGATGGAGGAGTTGAAGAAGATCGACCGGATCGTGCAGCGTAACCACCCGGACGCACCGCACGAAACGCTCCTGGTGCTCGACGCGACGACCGGGCAGAACGGCCTGATGCAGGCGCGGACCTTTACCGAGGCTGTGGGGGTGACCGGTATCGTGCTGGCCAAACTGGACGGGACGGCCAAGGGCGGAATTGCGTTCGCCATCGCCCACGAACTCGACCTCCCGGTACGGTTCATCGGCACAGGGGAACGGATGGATGACCTTGCCCCGTTCGACGCCCGCGAGTTCGTCGATTCGCTGCTCGCCTGAGGGCGCAGCATGACCCAGGTGCTGGCGTTCTGGGCGGCCGCACTGTTGGTGGCGGCCGCGACGCTGCCTATCGGCTTCGCACTCATGCGGCGCCTGCCGGACGCCGGTGCCGGCATGAGCTTCGCCCTCGGCCTGGTGCTCACCGGGTGGGCGTACTTCATCCTGCGCACGGCGTCGATCCTGCCGCACGGGCGGGGAGGCTATCTGCTGGCCCTCGCCTTGCTGGTGCTGGCGAGCCTCGCCGTGGTCGGCCGCGATCGGAGGTTCTGCACGACCCTTCGGCGGCAGTGGCCAGCGCTGATGACCATCGCCGGGCTGTTCACCTTCCTCTTCTTTTCCTATGTCGCGTTTCGCGGCTACAACCCGGACATCCGGGGCACCGAACAGCCGATGGACTTCCTGTACCTCAACGCATCGCTGGCCTCGGAGAACTACCCACCAGGCGACCCGTGGCTCGCGGGCGAGACAGCGAGCTACTACTACTTCGGGTATCTGCAGACCGGCGTCCTGGCGTCGATTGCGGGCGTCGACGCCTCATCGGGATACAACCTTGGGCTCGCGTACACCTTCGCTGCGGCTGCCACAGGTGTCGCCTCGCTTGCGCTGGCGCTCGGGCGATGGGTCCTCGGCGTACGGCTGCGGACGTGGGCACTCGGAGGCGCGACGGCGGCGGTCATCCTGCTCCTCGCCGTCGGGTCGCTCTCCGCGATCTTCGAATGGGCGGCGGCCCACGAGCACTACAACGAGCGCCTCTACCGCGCGATGGGCGTCGAGTGGCTCATCCCGTGCACTGCTGACCAGGCGGATGACGCGGATGCGGAGTGCTTTCGCGGCCCAACCGAGCCTTCGCGCACCGACGCCTGGTACCCGACCGAGTTTTGGTTCTGGTGGCGTGGGACGCGCATCATCCCCGACACCATCACGGAGTTCCCGTTCTTTAGTTTCCTGCTCGGCGACCTGCACCCCCACGTGATGTCCATCCCGCTGGTCCTGCTCTCGCTCGGGCTGGCGGCGGCGTGGTGGCGCGGGCGGAGCCTGCTCGACTGGCGCAGCCACCTGCGGACTCCCTGGCCGGGGCTGGCAGTAGCACTTGTACTCGGCGGGCTCGCGTTCCAGAACGCATGGGACCTGATTACCTTCTGGCGTGCTTGCGGGCGCGGTGTTGCTGCGGAACCTCCGCGCGGCATCGACCGCCCGGGGGCTCACGGCTTCGATTACCTACCTGGCGCCCCTGTTCGTGGCTGCGGCCATTGCGTACACCCCGTGGTACCTCACCTTCTCCTCGCAAGCGTCGGGCTTTTACGCCTACGTGGGTGCCGGCACGCGCCCGGCACACGCGTTCCTCCAGTTCGGGTCGTTGCTCGCCGTTGCACTCCTTTCGCTCACGTGGTCCGTGCGGGCGCGCGAGTGGCGGTTGATCGCGGATGGCCTTCTCTTCAGCGCAGTGGTGCCCCTGGTTCCGTTTCTCGGGTGGGCGCTGCTCGCTGGCGCGCGCGGAGACCTCGATGTGGGCTTCGACGCACGAGGCCCTGGCGGCTGGGTAACGCTCGCGGCGTACGCGCTTACTGCGTGGCTGCTCACTGCCGCCACCGTCGTGAGCGCTCACCGCCGGCGCGCGGCAACGACAGTTGTAGGGCTCGCAGCGGTGGGCGCGCTGCTGCTCTACGGCGCAGAGCTCTTCTTCATCAAGGATGTCTTCGTTGGCGCCACGCCGCGGCTCAACACGGTCTTCAAGCTCTCGTACCAGGCGTGGATACTGCTGGCCGCCGCCGGTGGTGTGGCGCTGGCGGTTGCCCTCCGGCGCTCGCTCCAACTTCGACCGGCCGCATCATGGCTGGCAGCGCCCGCACTGGTGCTTGTCGCGGGTGGGCTCGTGTACCCACTGTTGGCGCTCCCGAACCGCACGGAAGGGTTCGACTCGGAGCGCGCGAAGACGATCGACGGGCTAGACTTCCTCGCGCGGAACGACCCCGATGAATACGCTCTCACGCGCTGGATCGCGGAGCACCTGGATACCGGAGACGTTGTGATCGAAACGACTGGACGCCGCTACGCGCCCGCCGACGACGGCACGCCTCGACTGGTTGATGGCAGCGTGGACTACAGCGAGGCCGGGCGACTCGCGGCGCGGACGGGCGTGAGCACCCCAATTGGGTGGTACTTCCACGAGATCCAGTGGCGCGGCGACAGCGAGGAAAACCGCCTGGAGTTCTCTTCGCGCCAGGACGCCGTGGACGCGATCTACCTGAGCAACGACCCAGCCGAGGTGCTCGACCTGATGCGGCGGCTCGACGCGGAGTACGTCGTGGTCGGGCGGGAAGAGCTGCGGCGCTACCCCGGGAACCTGATGGCGCCTTTCGGTTCCTTCCTCGACACGGTCCTCGAGGCTGGCGAGCTGCACGTGTACCGGCTGCCGCGATACGAGGTCGTGGAGACGTCGTGAGCGAAGTAGTGGAGGCGCCGGGAACCCTCGCAGAGGAGGCTCAGGCGGTCGCACCTGCGGCCAGCCCAGCGATGCTCACGGTATCCGCGGGTGCGGTGGCGTGGGCCATCGTGAGCATGACCTACCTCCTGCTGCGATTCGCGGCGGTGTTGATGACGCCGGTGGGTGGCGCGGAGGCGATCCACCTCTCTGGAGCGTGGCAAGCCAGCATCGGTGTCACTGATGAGCGCTTCGTGCCCACGCTCTTCCAGGCGACCACGGCGCTCCTGTTCGAAGGCACAACATCGGAGCAGTGGCCGAGGCTGTTGGCGTTCGCCGCTGTCGCCAGCGTACCGCCCGCGATCTGGCTGCTGAGGCCGCACCTCGGGCAGGCGGGTGCGCTGGCTGCGCTGCTATTCCTCGCGATCGACCCGGTCGGCCTGTGGTCCGGGGCAGTGGCAAGCGCCATGGGCTTCGATGTTGCATTGGCTGTTTGGCTCTTCGTCTTCCTTGTCCGCGGGTGGCCCGCGCCATGGGCGGCGGGAGTCGCCGGCTTGCTGGTCGCGGTGTCCGGCCCGATCACGCTGCCGTTGGTTGCGGGGTGGGCTGCTGTGGTGCTCATTCGCAGGTCCCCGCTGGACCTCCGGGCCGCAGTGTTCGCGACGGCGGGTGTGCTGGCAGGCGTGATCGTTGCTAGCGCGCGCTTCGGTCTCGGGTTCGAAGACCTGGCGGTGCCACCGCTCGACCTGTTCGCCGCAGGGTTCGAAGAAACCTGGTCGACAGCGACGGCGGGCGAACTGCTGGTGCTCTACTCCTGGCCGATCGTCCTTGGTGGCATCGCTGCCGCGGGCTACGAAGTGTGGCGGATGCAGCACAGCGGGCTCGTGGACAACTCACGGCGCATCCTCGTGGCGTGGCTGGCATTCGCACTCGCCTGGCTGCTGGCAGGATGGACGTCCCACCAGGCAGCACCGCTCGCCGCGGTCACGTTACCGGCGGCACTGCTGCTCGGGCCGGCGGTGGCCCGTGCGACACAGGCAATGCTGAATGCGGAGTGGCGCTGGGCGCGGTACCTCCTCCCGCTCGCGGCGTTGAGCGCGTTGCTGGCGCTCGCCATCGTGGCCGACTGGGCACGGCGTGACAGTGCGGGCGATACACGTGATCAAATCTTCGCCGCCCTGTGGGCGCTGATTGCTCTCGCAGCCCTCGCGGCGGTTGCGTACCGGGCAGCCGCCCGCGCGACGCTGCTGCCGGCGGCACTCCTGGCTGGCGCACTGGCGGTGCTCCCGGGCACGGGTGGCGCGGCGTTTCATTCGGACGCGGAGCCGCTTTCGTCTCCAATTTCGCCCACCCAGGCGCGGACGCTGCGCAACGTCGCGCTGGAGGCCGCAGCCATCCACGGCGGCGTGATCGTCGTGCATGCGGACTTCGCGGACGAGATTACGTGGCCTTTCCGCGACTCTGGGAAGATAGTGCTCGCGTCGCGCGTACCTCTCGACGCAGCAGTCCTCATCTGGCCTGCGAGCGCACCGCCGCCTGACGGTTTTTCGGTGGTCCAGGGCGAGTGGAACCTTCACCGGAGCATCGAGCCGCCCACGGATGGGTGGTTGCGCTACCTGCGCTGGTACATCGATCGCAATAGCCTCGACATCACACCCGGCCGCGTGGCCGTATACAGCAAAGCGAGCCCATGACGTCTGACACTGCCGCCGCGCCACGCGCCGCCCGCTTCGCCACACTTGACCGCCTCCTCGCCGCACGCCTCGCGATCAACTGGGAGGTGGCTTTCTATATCGTCGTCTTTGCGGCGGCCTTCGCCCTTCGCTTCTGGGACCTCGGCTCACGGGCGTTGCACCACGACGAGAGCATCCACGCGCAATGGTCGTGGAAACTGATCCAGGGCGACTACACGCACAGCCCGATCTTCCACGGGCCGCTCTATTACCACGTGCAGGGGCTGTTCTTCCTCGTCTTCGGCGATAACGACTACACATCTCGGCTTTCGGCCGCAGTCTTCGGACTTGGGATCGTGGCACTGCCCCTCTTACTGCGGCGGCGGCTCGGCCCGCTGGGCACGTTCGCGGCGGTAGCGTTCATCGCGTTTTCGCCGACGCTGGTGTATTACAGCCGCTTCTTCCGCGAAGACATCTACATGGCGTTGTTCACGCTGCTGACCGTGGTGTCGATTTGGCGCTACATCGACGAGGGGCGCGATCGCTGGCTCTACGCCTTCGCGGCAGCGTTCGTGGGCGCCGTACTGGTGAAAGAGGGTGCGTTCCTCACGTTCGCGGTCTTCCTCGTGTATCTCGACCTGCACCTGAGCGTGGAGCTCGGCCGTCGCATGTTGCGTGCCCGGGGGCTCGAAGAGGACGCCTGGCGGCGTGCTTCGATGACGTTCTTCCTCGCGCCATACGCGTGGGTCATCGCGGCGCTCTGGCCATTCCTTCCCGCGATGCGCCGCAAATTCGATCTCGGTGAAGAGTTGCCGCGGAGCGGGGACCTGCTCGTGCTGCTCGGCACCTTCACGCTCCCGCTGCTCACGCCGGTGAGCCGCGTCTTCCTGCTTGAGCCGCTGGGCATCGTCGAAGAGGAGCGACTGAACTGGCAGCAGAAGTTTGCGGGTGGCTCCATCTCGTCGAACGATGCGATGGCACTCGCCGGGCTCTTCGCGATCACGACAAGCGCCGCGGCGTTCGTGGGCCTGCAGTGGAAGCCGAAGGTGTGGGCGATCTCCTTTGGCGTCGGCGCACTCGTCTACCTCACGTTTATGACGTCGTTCTGGACGAACGAGATGGGGCTGGTCAGTGGGCCGTGGGGCTCGCTGGACTACTGGTATTCGCAACACGACGAGACGCGCGGCGACCAACCCTGGGTGTACTACTACCTCCTCATGCCCGCCTACGAGTTCTTGCCACTGGCGCTCGCGGTGGGCGGGGTGTGGTGGTCCACGGTGCGGGGTAGCGCCTTCTCGCGGTTCCTCTGGGTATGGCTCGTCGGGATGTGGCTGGCGCTCTCATGGGGCGGCGAAAAAATGCCGTGGCTGAACGTGCACCTGGCGCTGCCCGCGGCCATCCTGGCGGCCTGGACCGTGCAGCGCGCGTGGAACGCCTGGCGGGAACGGCCCGAGCTGCGCGCGCTGGCGCTGCCACTGGCTGCGGTGGCGGCCATCGCTGCGGGCGGGGTTGCGCTCATCGCCTACCTCCCGGGCGGCGGCTTCTATACCGGCGTGCGGGTGCTGGTGCTGCTCACGGCTGCCGGCGCGATCGGCTTCGCGGCCCAGCCCTATGGGCGGCGCGCGGTGGGCACTATTGCGGTGGTTGCCTGCGTTGGCGGGCTCGCGTTCTTCTCGTTGCAAGCGATGGTCGGTGCGGTCTTCCAGCGTGGCGACGTCCCGAAGGACATGCTCATCTACACGCAGAGTTCTCCGGCCATCCCGGACATCAAGTCAGAGATCGACCGGCTCGCGGAGGCGACGGGCCTCGGGAAGCAGATGCCGATCGCGGTCGACTCATCCGATTCGTTCGCGTGGCCGTGGGCGTGGTACCTGCGCGACTACAAGGCGGTCACCTACACGGACATGACGAACGGGACACCGAAGGGCGCCTTCCAGGTGCTCCTGGTGAACAACAGCAACGTGGGCAAGGTGAACGACTCGCTGGCGAATACGGGCGTCCTCTACGGCACGCCGCGGCGCTACCCGCATCGCTGGTGGTTCAACGAGCGGTACAAGAGCGCCATGGCAGTGACGCCAACAGCGGACTGCACCGCCAAGCACGGCGACTGCGGGCCGTTCCGGGTAGAAACGTGGAAGCACATCCTTTCGAACGTCTTCGACGGGAGCTGGCCGAAGACGTGGGGCCTCTACCTGCGCGACCACGACCCGGACAAGCTTCGCTCAGCCACGCCCCCTGAGGACCGCCGTTGTGCGACCTGTGGATCGGTCGACGCCTGGGCGTACTTCCCGGCGAACTTCGACACCGCCACGGGGCACCTCTCGGCCCGCCCCATCGAAGCGCCAAAGCCGACGGTCGACGAGGCCGGGCGGCCGCAGTTCGGCGAGCTCGGGCTCCTCCCGGGCCAGTTCATGGCCCCCGCGGATATCGAGGTCGATGCCGAGGGGAACCTCTACGTCATCGACACATCGACCAGCCGCCTGCAGAAGTTCGACGCGGGCGGCAACTTCATCGCGGCAGTCGACGTGCGCGGGGACGGCGGAGGGAGCGACAGCTCCGAGCCGTGGGGCCTCGCCGTTGCAGCCGATGGCTCGGTCGTCGTCGCGGACACGTTCGGGTGGAAGATCCGGGTCTTCGACCGTGACCTGAATCCATTGCGGGAGTTCGGGCGCGCACCGAAAGACATTGACCCCGCATCCAACCCGGCGCCGGATGAGCTCTATGGCCCGCGGGACGTTGCTATCGACGCCGAAGGGAACCTGTGGGTGACGGACACCGGGTTCGACCGAATCTCGGTGTTTACGCTCGAAGGTGAGCACG
>JALOAP010000117.1 GCA_023228745.1 Dehalococcoidia bacterium
GATTACGCCTCCATCATCGAATACACCCTGAAGCGCGGTGGCCACGAAGTCGTTGTTGCCCTCTCCAGTGCAGCCGCACTCGGTTTCTGTCGGCGTAAGCGGCCCGAACTCGCGCTCCTTGATATACGCCTCCCCGACGGGTCCGGCTACGAGCTCTGCAAGACCCTTCGCAAGGCCAACCCCGAGCTGCCCGTCCTCTTTCTCTCCTCGCTCGATTCGCCAGCCTCCGTCGTGGAGGGCCTCCAGCAGGGGGGCGACGACTACGTCACGAAGCCGTTCCACCCCTCGGAGCTGCTCGCGCGGGTAGCCGCCGTCACGCGTCGCACCGGGCGCGCTTCCACCGGCTCCGCCGAGGCCGCACCCACCATCGAAGCCAGTGGGTTCGTCGTGGATCTCGATGCGGCCACCGCCCGCTTCCTGGGCCAGGACATCCCCTGCACCCCCACCGAGATCGAAATTCTCGCCGAACTCCTCACCTATCCCGGCGAGGTCCTCAGCTACCAGTTCCTCACCAACAAGATCTGGGGCTACAGCAACGTCCACGACTCCACCATGCTCAAGGGCCACGTCAGCGCGTTGCGGCGCAAGCTGCGAGAGGCGGGTGTGCCCGAGCATCTCGTCCAGACCGTGCACAACGTTGGCTATACCTTCATGCCCGAGATGGACGGAGAGTAGCAATGCGCCTCGCAGTCGTGGAATCCGGCGACCTCGCCGGCGAAGTCCTCAGTTTCGCTGCCCGCAACCAGTCGCACAGCGTCGTTTCACTGCAGTCCATTGAGCAGCTTATGGCGCCACTCCCCTTCTCTCCCGCAGCCGTCGCCGTTTTCGAACCACCGGCGAGGCCCGTGGAGCCGGCCCACCTGGCCAACATCCGTACCGCTCTGCCCGAGGCGGCCGTCGTCGTCGTCAGCCACACCGCTTCATCAGGAGACCGCACCCGGCTGCTGCGCGCGGGCGCTCACGATGTACTCAGTTCGCCGGTCAATCCCTTCGACCTGCTGCTGAAGCTCTCCACCTGGTCCGAGCGCCCCGGCGCAAGCGAGGCCTCCGAATTACGAGTCGAGCTCTCGGACCTCGTGGTCGATGCCGAGCGTTACCGCGCATCGAAGAACGGTAAGGCACTCAGCCTCACGCCGCTGGAGCTGCGCATCCTCTACTGCCTGGCTGCACATTCGCCCAACCTCACACCAGCCGAGCGGCTGCTCTCGTTTGGCTGGGGCATGCTGGAAGACCCGGACACCTCGCTCATCCGCACCCACATCTGTCACCTTCGCCGCAAGCTGGAAAAGGCCGGTGGAAAAGCGTTCGTCATCAAGTCCAAGCACACGCTCGGTTACACCCTGGTCATCGATCCCTGACGCCCGCCCCCACTTCGGTTCAACAGCTTCCGAACAGGGCTCCCGCAAGTTGCGCGGGAGCCCTCTGATTTGGAGCGCCAAATGCTGTCCGCCGCTCATGCCCACTCCCCGGTCGGCCCCATCCCGGTCTTCAATGGCGGCGCGGCCGATGCCGTCCGCTTCTGCCTCGACGCCGTGAAATCTGGCGACGGTGCCTGGGTGGCCACCGCCAATCTCGACTACGTCGCACTCGCGCGGCGCGATCCCGAGCTCCGGGCCCTGCTCCGTGAGGCAACCCTCGTCGTCGCTGATGGTGCACCCGTCGCCTGGCTCGCCCGCATCTCCGGCGCGAGCCGCGCACGTCGCGTTGCCGGCGTCGACCTTGTCTGCCACATCTTCGCCTCCGCTGCACACCCCCTGCGGGTCGTGCTATACGGCTCCACTTCCCCGATCGCGCACGCTGCCGCCCGCCACCTGGAACAGACCTACCCGGCCGTGCGTGTTGTTGGCGTCGTCTGTCCGCCATTCACCGAGCTCTCCGGTCCGGAGAGGGAGGCAGAGTGTGCGCTGCTCCAGGACCTCGCCCCGGACGTTGTCCTCGTCGCCCTCGGCTGTCCAAAGCAGGAGCAGCTTATCGTCCGCTACCGTGCAGCCTGCCCCGCCGCCGTCTGGATCGGTGTGGGAGGAACCTTCGACTTCTTCGCTGGCCACCGCCGGCGCGCGCCAGGATTGGTCCAGCGCCTTGGCGGGGAGTGGCTTATCCGCCTCGCGCAGGAACCACGCAGGCTCTGGCGCCGCTACCTCTTGCACGACATCCCGGCGCTCATCGCGGTCGCCCCCTCCTGCATGGGAACGCGAATCCGCGGGCGGCCAACTTCACCCGCAACTGAATGACAACCTGACTGCCCCTCTACAACCTGTTTACAGCCTGCGACCAATCATTCTCCCCACTCTTGCGCTACCGACGCCGGTTCTACCGGTCACAAGCCAGCAATGGGTGAGTCCCGACTTCCAGCCTGGGGGAGCCACCTTCGTGTCGAAGCCCGTCGCCGGCAGCCTCATTCGCCCCAGCGCAGTTCGCCACACAGGGGCCACCGCGGGCGCTCAAGGATCGCGTCCCGTGTACGCCCGTGAGGACTCACTGCTCCTGACCCGGGGACCGGTCCCCGTTCGCAGCACCGAGACCCGCCCCGAACGCTGGAGATCCAGTCAATGAAGCAGGTAGCCAGATGCCATCAATCGTGGAACCCATGCAAGCCCGGCAACCGTCCGACAGGGTGACCGGCTCGTCGGACTCCGCCCCTGATGGGCCAGCGGACCTCCTCACCTTCGTGCTGCACCGGAGGCCCTATCCCGCCGCGGAAATCATCTCCATGCTGATGCACCAGGGGCTCAGCGTTACGGACCGCCCCCTCGATGAGCAGTCTCTCGAGCTGGTGCGCCAACTCGACCCCTTCATCATCATCATTGCGGTTGAGACCGGAGAGGAACGCGACGTCGAGGTCGTCCGCTCGCTGCGGCAACATAGTGATGCCTACATCATCATGCTCATCCGCAAGCCGGATCCCCAGGCCATGGCCCAGGTTATCGAGGCAGGCGCCGACGTCTTCGTTCGCGAATCCGATGGTATCGCCGTCCTTGAAGCCTTCGTCCGCAGCTTCGCGCGCCGCGACCTCGGAGCCACCGCACACCGCACCCCGTCGAACGTCGTCGGAGACCTGGTGCTCCGCCCGGCACAGCGGCTCGTGGAATGCCAGGGCAAAAGTGTCCGGCTCACCGCACTCGAGTTCGCCATTCTCTCGGCCCTCGCGTCTGCCCCCGGCCAGGTCATGTCCCCCGCTCGCATCCTCGAGACTGCCGGGATCGCTGACCCCCGGCCATCTGCCGTGAGCCAACTCAAAGTCCATGTCCTCCGCATCCGCCGTAAGCTTCGGGAGATCTGCCCCGAACACGAACACATCGTCAACCTGCGCGGTACGGGCTACATGCTGGACCGGATTGATCGTTCGGATTGAACTCAGGCTCCGCATCCACGCTGCCCGGGACGATGTATTCCACTCTGCGGCGGCGCCGGGACTAGGCGCTCCAGACGGAGTTTATGGCCCGCCGCTAACCCGACGCGCAGTTCACGCGTTTTTCGGATGAGAACAAGGGCTTCGGCGCGTAGAGAGCAGGCGTATGGATTCCCACAGCACCCACTCGGCACCTGTCCGAGATGGACTGCGCGCGGCGCTGCAACTCTCCGACCAGGTCGCACGCCTGGGCCCTTATGCGCTCACGAACCAGAGCCGTGCCGAACACGCCGCCCAGCAGGTTGTACACGCATTCGAGACCATCAGCGCCTACCGGGCCGCGGACGCATCCCTCCGGGCCGTCTGCGTCGATGCCCTTATGCGGCTGAAAAAGCTACTCTCGACGCCCTCAACGGTGCGTACGGTCCCCGGCCACGCGCACGACAGCATCCTTGGGGACCTGGCCACGCTCGAACATCACGTAGCCGGCCTCATCCGTGGGCACCAGGAACCACTCGATCATCGTGGCCGCCGGCGCTCCTAAGAGGCCGGTATCAGAGGCCGGTATCCTTGCCCCGCGGCCCGCGGCGACCCAGAATCGAGGGACACGGAGAGGTGGCCGAGTGGCTTAAGGCGCGCGTCTTGAAAACGCGAGGGCGAAAGCCCCGGGGGTTCGAATCCCTCCCTCTCCGCCACCCGTGCGCGGTGCTCCTGCCGCGCTATCCCCTGCACTGGAACTTCGTGGACAAACAAAGAAGGGAGACCACCGGTCTCCCCCTTCGCTTCACTGCCTGTTCCCGTTCGTCAGGAAAGGTTCTCGCGAGCCTTCCTGCCCCGGTACCGGGAACCGTTGAGACTGAAGCTGTCGTTATCCCACATCAGCTCTTCGCTCGAATTCCGGAACGCCCGCTTCGCGCCACAGCGCTTGCAGTAGCCGCCACTATGCGACCCGTTCGGTGTTTCGATAACCCAGTGATGCCGGCAGATAGCTGAAACCCCTGTCGCTTCAGCCGCATCCAGTCGTGCCATTCCGTTTTCTACTCCCTCCGGCTTACTCCCTTCGTAAGCCTGGTATCCGTTCCGACGAGACCTTATCCCGGTCTCGCAAAAGAACGAGTAAATCGAACACGCGGAGATTACGCCGCATTTCCCGCCCACCCGCCCCCCGGGACGTCGCCTCAAGCGGAAAACTCTGCGGCGTGTCATACTTGTTTTTGAGGTGTCGCGCCGCGATGCAGGCCGCGTCCCCAGAGTTGAAGCCCCGCCGGGAGGTCCGGGCATCCCGGCCGAGAACCCGCGAAAGGTACTCTCCCGCATGACTGCTCAACATGCCGTGAGCCACGACGATGTTATGGCTGCGCTCGCGACCGTGAACGACCCCGAACTTCACGCCAGTATCGTCCGCCTCGGCATGGTCAAAGAGGTCGTCGTCGACGGCGATAAGGTCACGATCGACTTCGAACTCACCACGCCAGCCTGTCCTCTCCGCGAAACCATCGACCACGACATTCGCGCCGCCCTCGAACCCCTCGGCATCGCCGATATCCAGATCGAATGGGGCGCGCGTGTCCTCGCTTCCAACCCCAAGGAAGGGCAGAAGCCGGTTGCCGGCGTCCGCAACATCATCGCCGTCGCATCCAACAAGGGCGGCGTCGGGAAGTCCACGGTCGCGAGCAATCTCGCGATCGCCCTTGCGCGCGCTGGCGCGAGTGTGGGCATCATCGATGCCGACATCACCGGGCCCAACCTCCCCACGATGTTCGGGCTCGAGCAGGGCTTCCAGAAGGAAAGCACCGGCGGCCTCCGCCCCGCGGAGCGCTTCGGCGTACAGGTCGTCTCTATCGGCTTCCTGCTTCCCAAGGGAACACCGGTGGTCTGGCGCGGCCCCATGATCGGCAGTGCCGTCCGCCAGCTCCTCCACGATGTCCCCTGGGACGACCTCGACTACCTCATCATCGACCTTCCACCCGGCACCAGCGACGCTTCCATGAGCATGGCCCAGGACGCCCCCGTTGCCGGCGTGGTTATCGTATCCACCCCCCAGGAAGTCTCCACCGAAGACGCGATGAAAGCCGTCGCCATGTTCGAAAAGCTCGACGTGCCCGTATTCGGCATGATCGAGAACATGAGCTACTTCGTTGCCCCCGATACGGGTACGCGCTACGACATTTTCGGCCACGGCGGCGCCCAAAAGGCAGCGGATGAACTCGGCATCGACTTCCTCGGGGAAATTCCCATCGAGCCTGCCATCCGTGAAGGCGCCGACAAGGGCGTACCCGTGGTGGAGGGCTTCCCAGACTCCGAAACGGCGAAGGCCTTCGAACGCATCGCCGGACAGGTGGCGGCCCGAATTAGTGTTCTCCAAAGGATGGGCGTCTAGAACTTGGTCCTGAATATTTTTCCCCGGCGGACAGAGCCGGCCGAACCGGCCCCCGCCCAGCAACGAGAAACGCTCCCCGAGCCCTCACCAGAGGCGCTCGATGAGCCATCCAAGCGCACCCGCCGCGGCACCCGAGGGGGCCGCGGCCGGTCACGCGCGACAACGGCGGAAACGCCTGAGGTTGAAGACATCGAAACTCCCCAGGCCCCTGCGGCCGAAGAGCCAACTGCAGAGGCCGAAGAAGCGCCAACGCCACCCGAAAAAAAGCCAGCCCCCCGACGGCGCACCACCGCTCGCAAGCCTGTAGAGGCCGGCTCAGCAGCGGACAAGGAAACCAAAGCGCCCGAAGCGGCCACCAGGCCAGCGAAGGCGGCGGCTGAAGCCCCAGGTGATGAGGAGTCCGCACGCCCCGCCAGGACGCGTGCACGCCAGGCAAAGCCAGCTACTGATGCACCCGCGGCAGCCGATGGCACCGCTGCCATCCTGAAGGCACTCGAACAGCAGAGCCGTCAGTTTGAGCAGCTCGTGAAGGCACACGAAGCGCTCGCCAAGCAGCTCTCCGAAATGCCCTCCGGCTCCGCTGCACCAGCCCGCCTCCCCCGCGTCGGCGTCTTCGTCGACGCAGCGAACATCGAGCTCGCGTGTGACCGCCTCCGCGCCCGTTTCGATTGGGGCAAGGTCCTTGGCATCCTCACGAAAGATCGCCAGCTCGTCCGCGCACTCGCATACTCCCCCGTGCACGACGACCCGAATGTAAGCATGGAGACGCAGCGCTTTGCCGAGCCCTTCCTCGATAAGGGCTTCAAAGTCGTCACCAAGCCCCTCAAGCGCTTCTCCGATGGCACCATCAAGGCGAACACCGACATCGAGATGGCCCTCGACGTGGTCGCCATGCTCGACCGGCTCGATGTTGTCTGCCTCGTCACCGGGGACGGCGACTTCCAGCCACTCGTTGAGCACGTCCAGCGCCACGGAGTTCGCTGCGAAGTTGTCGCCGTCGGCTCCAGCACCGCGGGCAACCTTCGCCACGCTGCCGATGCCTACATCGACCTCGGGCAACGCATCAAGGAGATCAAGGCCTGAGCAGCCTCCGGTTCCTCGTCGCTCTGCTCGTGTTGCCCGCCCTGCCGGTGCTCCTGGTGGCGTGTGGCAGCAACGATAACGACGACGAACCGCCTGGAGACGACGGCAGCCCGCGAACGGCGGTGCTGCCGTCCGCCTTCATTCGCTACGAACCCGGTGATGCCATCGAACTCATGCCGGGAACGCACTGCTGGGACAGCAACTGCGTGGATATGGCCGGCCCCCTGACGCAGGTGGAGCCGCTGGAGCTCTACGCTGGCGAGCCGATCGCCTTCTCGTTCGAAGCCGGCATCCCAGGAGACTTCGTCGTGAATTGGACCAGCGCGCCGCCCACTGCCCCAGCACCCGAGGGCGGTGTCCGCGTCTGGGCAGGGCTCAACATCGCCGACACCGCTCACGTCGGCACCACAGTGCCATCACGCACCGGGCGCTATGTCATAACGGTCTTCGCACAGTGGCCGGGACAGGGCGACATTCTCTACGCGCTCTACGTGGACATCGCGCCGCCGCCCGGAGGCTAGCAACCCGCGCGCTCCTTCGACATTGGCCGCTCGCCCGCACCCGGTCCCGGGTAGGGCAGGCCGTCGAAGGCCCAGGCTACCACCCCCGTCAGCGGTGCGCGGAGCTGCGCGATTGCTTCCGCGTCGGCGGCAATGGCCCGTCCCAGCGCCTCAACCCGCGCGTACAACCCGGCAATATCCGGCGGCGATTCCATCTTCCCCATATGCCTCTATATCGGCCGCTAGCCACGTTATCCTCAGGGGGCACCACCTCCCAGTGCGTTACGCGGGAATACGCTTGTCATCACCGTCCGGCTGCAGCATGTAGCCGATCCCGGCGATTGTACGAATAACCCGGGGCTGCGAGGGGTTGTCCTCCAGCTTGTGCCGCAGCCGCGATACCCACACGCGCAAGTGGTGCACCTGCCCCGCGTAGCCCGGCCCCCACACCTTCCCGAGCAGTTCTTCCGCGTCAACCACCCGCCCCGGGTTTTCCGCAAGATAGCGGAGCACATGCCACTCGGTCGCCGTGAGGCGCACCAGGCAACCATCGCGCAACACAAGGCCCCGCACGAGGTCGATTTCCAACGATCCAGCGTGGAGCACCGGCTGCAACGGCTGGCGCCACCGCCGCAGGATGGCACGAATGCGGCTCCCCAGTTCAGCCACGTTGAACGGCTTGGTTACGTAGTCATCCGCGCCCAGCTCCAGCCCGCGGACACGCTCCTCCACTCGCTCATGGTCGCCCAGCAACACGACCGGGAGCCGCCGCCCTCGCTTGATCCTCCGCATGAGCTCCAGCCCGTTCGTCCCGGGCAGCGACTGTCCC